>NZ_JBIGLU010000050.1:0-30107 GCF_043658375.1 Pseudomonas sp. PsB
CACCAAGGGCCGATATGGAGATCGAATTCTGGTGAACGCATCGCCGCTGCTCGCCGCTGTTTCCGCTGACTTTCCCTGCGGCGATGACCTCGAATATGACGCCGAGTTTCTGCAACTGGAGCGTGACGCCCAGGGCCGCCCCGAGCGCGTCATGGGCGACGCCGTCCAGCCTGCCGAGCCACCACAGTGGCGCGATATCGAGCAGGCAAGCACGACCTTGCTGCAACGCAGCAAGGACCTGCGCATCACCCATTTCCTGCTTCAGGCCAACCTGGCCCTGCACGGCCTCCCAGGGCTTGCCGCCAGCCTGGAACTGATCCGCGATCTGCTCGGCGAGTACTGGCTGCACCTGCACCCACAACTGGACGCCGCCGACGACAACGACCCTACGGTACGGGTCAACGCCCTGGCCGGCCTGGCCTGCGACACCAACATCGCGCTGCTGCGTGACGCCGTGCTGGTGCGCTCCCGTGCCTTTGGCCCGGTCACCCTGCGCGCGGCACTGCACGCCGCAGGCGTGCAGCATTTCGCCAGCGAACAGCTCAGCGCCGAGGAACTGGCCGCCGCCCTGCGTGACGCCGACGCCGACCAGCTGCAGCAATGCCAAGAGGCGCTGCGGCTGGCCCGCGAGGCGGTGGACGCCATCGAGAGCCGGGTCAACGACCAGGTCGGGTCGGCCAGCGGTATCGATTTGTCAGCCTTGCGCCAGCCGCTGCGCCAGGTGCAGCAGGTACTGGCTGACTACTGCCCCGACGGGGCGGGCCCAGCCCCGCAAGCCGATGACACGCCGGCTGCCGAGCGCGATGACGAGCGGCAGGCGACCGCCAGTGCCGCCCCGGGCACACGGCCGGCTGCCCGCCCTGGTGAAGTCAACAGCCGCGAAGACGTGCAGCAGAGCCTTGACCGCCTGCTGCAGTACTACGCCCGCCACGAACCATCAAGCCCGCTGCCGGTACTGCTGCACCGGGCGAAGAAGCTGGTCAATGCCGATTTCGCAACCATTGTGCGCGACCTGATCCCCGATGGCTGGTCGCAATTCGAGAACCTGCGCGGCCCCGAGGACAACTGACGTCCTCGGCCCGCATCAACACCGACGCCCGCAACGAACAGCGCCGCCGTACCGGCGACCAGGAGGAACAACGTGGCGAAAGACAGCTCCCAGAAATTCATCGCGCGCAACCGTGCGCCGCGGGTGCAGATCGAATATGACGTCGAGCTCTACGGCGCCGAAAAGAAAGTCCAGTTGCCGTTCGTCATGGGCGTGCTGTCGGACCTTGCCGGCAAGCCGGCCGAGCCGCTGCCAGCGGTGGCCGAGCGCAAGTTCCTGGAAATCGACGTCGACAACTTCGACTCGCGCCTGAAGGCGATGAAGCCACGCGTGGCCTTCAACGTGCCCAACGAACTGACCGGCGAAGGCAACCTGAGCCTGGACATCACCTTCGAGAGCATGGACGACTTCAGCCCGGCCGCCGTGGCGCGCAAGGTCGACGCCCTCAACCAGCTGCTCGAGGCCCGCACCCAATTGGCCAACCTGCTGACCTACATGGACGGCAAGACCGGTGCCGAGGACATCATCCTCAAGGCCATCAAGGACCCGGCCCTGCTGCAAGCCCTGGCCAGCGCACCGAAACCCGTCGACAACGAGCCCAAGGCCTGAGGAGACAGCCCATGAACGATCCATTGCGCGACGCCCAGGCCCAGCCGGGAGCTGCCACCCAGGACCCGAGCGAGTTCGCCGCCCTGCTGCTGCAGGAATTCAAGCCCAAGACCGAACGTGCCAAGGAAGCGGTCGAAAGCGCCGTGCGTACCTTGGCCGAGCAGGCCCTGGCGCAGACCAGCCTGGTGTCCAACGATGCCATTGGCTCGATCGAGCAGATCATTGCCGCCATCGACGCCAAGCTGACCGCACAGGTCAACCAGATCATCCATCACGACGACTTCCAGCAGCTGGAAAGCGCCTGGCGTGGCCTGCACTACCTGGTCAACAACACCGAGAGCGACGAGCAGCTGAAGATCCGCGTGCTCAACGTCTCGAAGGCCGAGCTGCACAAGACCTTGAAGAAATTCAAGGGCACTGCCTGGGACCAAAGCCCGGTGTTCAAGAAGCTGTACGAGGAAGAGTACGGCCAGTTCGGCGGCGAACCTTATGGCTGCCTGGTCGGCGACTATTACTTCGACCAGTCGCCACCCGACGTCGAGCTGCTGGGCGAAATGTCGAAGGTCTGCGCCTCGATGCACGCACCGTTCATTGCCGCCGCCTCGCCGACCGTGATGGGCATGGGCTCCTGGCAGGAGCTGAGCAACCCGCGCGACCTGACCAAGATCTTCACCACCCCGGAATATGCTGGCTGGCGCTCGCTGCGTGAGTCCGAAGACTCGCGCTACATCGGCCTGACCATGCCGCGCTTCCTGGCGCGTCTGCCTTATGGCGCCAAGACCGACCCGGTCGAGGCATTTGCCTTCGAAGAAGACACCGACGGCGCCGACAGCAGCAAGTACACCTGGGCCAACGCCGCCTATGCCATGGCCGTGAACATCAACCGCTCGTTCAAGTACTACGGCTGGTGCTCGCGCATTCGTGGCGTGGAGTCGGGTGGCGAAGTGCAGGGCCTGCCGGCGCACACCTTCCCCACCGACGACGGTGGCGTGGACATGAAGTGCCCGACCGAAATCGCCATTTCCGACCGCCGCGAAGCGGAGCTGGCCAAGAACGGGTTCATGCCGCTGTTGCACAAGAAGAACACCGACTTCGCTGCCTTCATTGGTGCCCAGTCGCTGCAGAAGCCGGCCGAGTATGACGACCCGGACGCCACCGCCAACGCCAACCTGGCCGCGCGCCTGCCGTACCTGTTCGCCACCTGCCGCTTCGCTCACTACCTCAAGTGCATCGTTCGCGACAAGATCGGCTCGTTCAAGGAGAAGGACGAGATGCAGCGCTGGCTGCAGGACTGGATCCTCAACTACGTCGACGGCGACCCGGCGCACTCCACCGAGACCACCAAGGCCCAGCACCCGCTGGCAGCGGCCGAGGTTGTGGTCGAGGACGTCGAAGGCAACCCGGGTTACTACAACTCGCGCTTCTACCTGCGCCCGCACTACCAGCTCGAAGGGCTGACCGTGTCGCTGCGCCTGGTATCGAAGCTGCCTTCGGCCAAAGGGGCCTGACAGTCCCGGGGGCTGCCTGACAGCCCCAACTGCACCAAACCGCCAACCTGACGCGTAATACCGAGGACACCATGGCTGTAGACATTTTCATCAAGATCGGCGACATCAAGGGCGAGTCCCACGACAAGGCCCACAAGGACGAAATCGACGTGCTCAACTGGAGCTGGGGCATGTCCCAGTCCGGCAACATGCACATGGGCAGCGGCGGCGGCTCGGGCAAGGTCAACATCCAGGACCTGTCGATCACCAAGTACATCGACAAGGCCAGCCCCAACCTGATGGCCCACTGCTCCAGCGGCAAGCACATCGACAAGGTCAAGCTGACCGTGCGCAAGGCCGGGGGCGAGAGCCAGGTCGAGTACCTGATCATCAACCTTGAAGAAGTCATCATCAGCTCGCTGAGCACTGGTGGCTCGGGCAGCGACGACCGCCTGACCGAGCACGTGACCCTGAACTTCGCCAAGGTCACCGTCGACTATCAGCCGCAGAAAGCCGACGGCACCAAGGAAGGCGGCCCGATCAAGTACGGCTGGAACATCCGCTCCAACGTCAAGATCTGACCGACCGCGCCCGCGCCGCCTTGGCTGGCGCGGGCGCCTTCCCCCACCTCACCCGCTCACGGTGAACCCCATGGCCAAGCCTTCTTTCATCAACCTCTGGAATGCCTACCCGACCGACTCTTCGCCTTGCGACGGCGGCTGGGACAACCAGTGCGCCATCCGCATGAGTATCGCGCTCAACGGCGAGCACACCATCAAGGTAAACGCCGGTACCTACAGCGAACCACGTTGTGCCCATGGCCATGCCCGGGGTGCCGAATCGCTGGCCAACTGGCTGTGGAAGCACCATCTTGGCGCCCCGCTGCAACTGAGCGGCAGCGCAAGCGACCGCCTCAAGCTCGGCGAAAAGCGCGGCATCATCTTCTTCAAGGACTGCTTCGCCCGTGCCGGGCAGGCATTCGAAAATCGTACCGGCGATCACATCGACCTGTGGGACAAAGGCCGGGTCACGGGCTATTTCGCCGACCAGGCCCATCGTTCCAAGGCCGTCTGGTTCTGGGAGCTGAAATGAAACGTGCGCCCAAAGCCATGCCGGCCCTGCTGGTCGCGTTCGCCCTGAATGCCTGTGCACAGCCCCCCGCTCCCTCGTCGAACGCGGCGCCTGAGGTCAGCCTTGCCGGGAAAAAGCTCGTGCTGGTGAACCACGAAGGCCGCTGCGCGCTGCGCAAGGCCGATGCCTCGCTATTGCAGTTGGAGATGCCCTGGCCCTGCCAGCTCAGCCCGGAGCGAGATGGCGGCAAGCCTCGCGTGGAGCAGTTCAATGGCGCGCAGATCATCATTGTCAGCCATGTGCAGCCAGACCCGTCACAACCCGGCCGTTGCGAAAGCCAGTACCAGGCTGTTCGCCAGCTGGGCGAGCACCTGGAGCCTTCCATCCTGGCACGTGGCGCCAGCTGCTCGAACGGCCCTGTAGACCAGAAGAACTTCGTGGGGCTGTTCAAGTGGTAGCCGAAATCGCCGCCCGCGACCGTCTGCAGCCCTCGCTGCTGGACCGCCTGACCGACGACGACCCAGGCAACCCGCAGGAAGCGCCGGACAAGCGCGTGCTCAGCCTGCACCAGCTCAAGGCCTCGGTACTGCGCGACCTCGCCTGGTTGCTCAACACCACTTCGCTGCTCGACAGCGCCGCGACCCTGGGCACCCCGGCCGGGGCTTCGGTGATCAACTACGGCCTGCCGGCCCTGGCCGGCAACAGCGCCTCGAACATCGACCTGGCCGCCCTGGAGCGCATCATCCACCAGGCCATCGCCACCTACGAGCCGCGCATCCTCGCCCATACCCTGAAGGTGCGTGCCCAGGCCGCACCCGGCGAGATGAATGCCAACGCCCTGAGTTTCGAAATCGAAGGTGACCTGTGGGCCCAGCCGGCGGCCTTGCCGTTGCTGCTGCAGACCGAGGTAGACCTTGAGTCCGGCCATGTGCGCGTGGCCCCTGCCGAACGCCGGAGGCGTGCATGAACCCGCGCCTGCTCGAGCTGTACAACCAGGAGCTGCAGCACATCCGCGAAAGTGCGGCGGAGTTCGCCCGGGAATACCCGAAGATCGCCGGGCGCCTGACGCTGTCCGGGATCGAGTGTGCCGACCCCTATGTCGAGCGCCTGCTCGAAGGCTTCGCCTACCTCACCGCACGGGTGCAACTGAAGCTGGATGCCGAGTACCCGACCTTCACCCACAACCTGCTGGAGATCGCCTACCCGCACTACCTGGCGCCGACCCCGTCGATGACCGTGGTGCAACTGCAGACCGACCCCGACGAGGGTTCACTGGCCGCCGGGTTCCGCCTGCCGCGTGACAGCGTGCTGCGCGCCAACCTGGGGCGCAACTCGCAAACCCCGTGCGAGTTCCGCAGCACCCAGGACGTCACCCTCTGGCCCTTGCAGGTAGCCCGCGCCGAGTACTTCGGCAACCCTGGCGCGGTGCTCGGGCGCCTGGCCAGCAGCGTGCCGCAAGCCCGCGCCGCCCTGCGCCTGACCCTGCGCAGTGGCGCCGAGGTGCCGTTCGCCAGCTTGCCGCTCAGCCATCTGCCGCTGTACCTCAACGGCGCCGACGAAACCCCGTTCCGCCTCTACGAGCAACTGCTGGGCAGCGCCTGTGCGGTGTTCGTGCGCCAACCCGGCGCTGATTGGGTGGAACGTATTCCGGTCGAACAGGCCCTGCGCCCGTGTGGCTTCGATGACCGTGAAGCGGCGTTGCCGGTAGTGCCCCAGGCCTTCCAGGGCTACCGCCTGCTGCAGGAGTACTTCGCCCTGCCGCAGCGCTTCCTGTTCGTCGATTTTGCCGGGCTGGAGCAGGCCGTACAGCGCTGCACCGGCCAGACGCTGGAAGTGCTGGTATTGTTCGAGCGCTTCGACCAGAGCCTGGAGAGCAGCGTCGGCACGAGCCAGTTCGTGCCGTTCTGCACCCCGGCGATCAACCTGTTCCCGCGCCGTGTCGACCGTCTGCACCTTTCCGATCGGGTGCATGAGCACCACGTGATCGCCGACCGCACCCGGCCCACCGATTTCGAGATCCATTCCCTGCAGCGGGTCACCGGCCACGGCACCGGGCCGGATCAGGAATTCCTGCCGTTCTACGCGGTGCGCGACCCGTCGCGCTACGGCCGCGACCAGGCCTACTACATCGTGCGCCGGGAGCCGCGGGTGCTGTCCAGCGACCAGCGACGCAATGGCACCCGCTCCAGCTACATGGGCAGCGAAACGTTCATCAGCCTGGTCGACGGCCAGCAGGCACCCTACCGTCACGACCTGCGCCAGCTGGGTATCAGCGCCCTGTGCAGCAACCGCGACCTGCCACTGTTCATGAATGTTGGCGACGGGCGCAGCGACTTCAGCCTGGCCGACAGCGCACCGGTTGCCGGCGTGCGCTGCCTGGCCGGCCCGAGCCGGCCCAAGGCCAGCCATGCCCACGACAACCGCGCCTGGCGCCTGATCAGCCAGCTGTCGCTGAACTACCTGTCGCTGGCCGAGCACGGCCAGGGCGCCGCCGCCCTGCGCGAACTGCTGCGCCTGTATGGCGACCCGCAGGACAGTGCCCTGAACCTGCAGATCGACGGCCTGCGCGACGTCAGCAGCAAGCCCTGCACCCGACGCCTGCCGATGCCCGGGCCGATCGTTTTCGGGCGTGGCCTGGAGATCACCCTGACCTTCGACGAAAACGCCTTCCGCGGGACCGGCGTGTTCCTGCTCGGCGCGGTGTTCGAGCGTTTCCTGACCCGCTACGTGTCGATCAACAGCTTCACCGAAACGGTACTGCGCACCAGCGAACGCGGCGAGATCATGCGCTGGTCGGCCAAACCGGGGCGCAGGCCGACCTTATGAACACCTTGCAGGCCATGCAGGACGAGCCCTGGGCGTACGACTTCTTCCAGGCGCTGCGCCGCCTCGAAGCGCAATACCCCGAGCTGCCACGCTTCGGTCATTCCCTGCGCCTGGCCGACGAGCCTGTGCGCCTGGGCCAGCGCCTGGACTGCGGGTTCGCCCCGTCGACCCTGGCCTCGGTCAGCGCCGACGGCAACCAGCCGGCGCGCCTGGAGCAGTTTTTCTTCGGCCTCGGTGGCCCCAACGGGCCGCTGCCACTGCACCTGACCGAATACATGCGCGAGCGCCAGCGCAACCATGCCGATTCGACCAGCAAGGCGTTCCTCGACGTCTTCCATCACCGCCTGCTGAGCCTGTTCTACCGTGCCTGGGCCGAAGCCCGACCGACCGTCAGCCACGATCGCCCGGGTGATGACTACTGGGCCGCGCGCCTGGCGGCGCTCAGTGGCCGTGGCCAACCCGAACTGCAAGGCCAGGGCGCGCTGGCCGACACCGCCAAACTGCACTGGTCCGGCCACCTGAGCGCGCAAACGCGCTACCCGGACGGCCTGTGCAGCATCCTCAGCGGGTATTTCGGCGTGCCTGTAACGCTGGAAGAATACGTCGGCCAGTGGCTTGAGCTGCCCGAACGCAGCCAGCTCGGCGTGCGCGCCAACCGCCTGGGCGTGGACCTGTGCCTGGGCCGCTACGCCTGGGACCGCCAGCACAAGTTCCGGCTGTGCCTCGGCCCGCTCAGCCTCGACCAGTACCACGCCCTGCTGCCCGGCGGACAGGCCTTCGTCGAACTGGCGGCATGGGTCGCCGAATACCTGGGCCAGGAACTGGACTGGGACCTCAACCTGATCCTCGCGCAGGACCAGGTGCCTGCGCTGCAACTCAATGCCGGCCAACGCCTGGGCTTCGATACCTGGCTCGGCCGCCCTTCGCACGATGCATGCGACCTGAAGCTGGCCCGGTACTACGCCGACCAGCCGGCCGCCGCCCACCATACAAGGAACCAGGACCATGGGTGAAATCAGCCGCGCCGCGCTGTTCGGCAAACTCAACAGCGTCGCCTACAAGGCCATCGAGGCCGCAACGGTGTTCTGCAAGCTGCGGGGCAACCCCTATGTCGAACTGGTGCACTGGCTGCACCAGTTGCTGCAACTGCAGGACAGCGACCTGCACCGTATCGTGCGCCAGTTCGATATCGAGCCGGCGCGCCTGGCCCGCGACCTGACCGATGCACTGGACCGGCTGCCACGCGGTTCGATCTCGATCACCGACCTTTCCTCGCAGGTGGAAGAAGCCGTCGAGCGCGGCTGGGTATACGGCAGCCTGATGTTCGGCGAGAGCCAGGTGCGCAGCGGCTACCTGCTGGTCGGCATCCTCAAGACACCTGGCCTGCGCCATGCCCTGCTGGGGCTGTCGAACGAGTTCGCCAAGCTGAAGATCGAGGCGTTGAGCGAACGCTTCGACGAGTACGTGGGAGACTCACCGGAAAACCACCTGGCCGCCACCGACGGCTTCAGCGCTGCGCAGCCTGGCGAGGCCAGCGGCGCCGTCGCGCCTGCGGCGATGGGCAAGCAGGAGGCGCTCAAGCGCTTTACCGTCGACCTTACCGAACAGGCCCGAAGCGGCAAGCTCGACCCTATCGTCGGCCGTGACGAAGAGATCCGCCAGCTGGTCGATATCCTCATGCGGCGCCGGCAAAACAACCCGATCCTTACCGGTGAAGCCGGTGTCGGCAAGACCGCCGTGGTCGAAGGGTTCGCCTTGCGCATCGTCGCTGGCGACGTGCCGCCAGCGCTCAAGGACGTCGAACTGCGCAGCCTGGACGTCGGCCTGCTGCAGGCCGGCGCCAGCATGAAAGGCGAGTTCGAACAGCGCCTGCGCCAGGTGATCGAGGATGTGCAGGCCTCGCCCAAACCGATCATCCTGTTCATCGATGAAGCCCATACCCTGGTCGGTGCCGGTGGCGCCGCCGGCACCGGCGATGCCGCCAACCTGCTCAAACCGGCACTGGCCCGTGGCAGCCTGCGCACGGTGGCGGCTACCACCTGGGCCGAGTACAAGAAGCACATCGAGAAGGACCCGGCCCTGACCCGCCGCTTCCAGGTGGTGCAGGTGGACGAGCCGAGCGAAGCCAAGGCGCTGCTGATGATGCGTGGGGTGGCATCGACCATGGAGCAGCACCACCAGGTGCAGATCCTCGACGAAGCACTCGAAGCCGCGGTCAAGCTGTCGCACCGCTACATCCCGGCGCGCCAGCTGCCGGACAAGTCAGTGAGCCTGCTCGATACCGCCTGCGCGCGCGTGGCCATCAGCCTGCACGCGGTGCCGGCCGAGGTCGACGACAGCCGCCGGCGTATCGAGGCGCTGGAGGTCGAGCAGGCGATCATCGCCCGTGAAGCCGCCATCGGTGTGCCTACCGGGCAGCGCCAGGCCCAGGCCGACACCCTGCTGGCCGAAGAGCGCCAACGCCTGGCCACGCTGGAAAGCCGCTGGGCCGAAGAAAAGGCCCTGGTCGACCAATTGCTGGCCACCCGCGCCCAGCTGCGCGACCAGGCCGGGGTGGTCGACCAGGACGCGCAGGTGCCAGGCAACCCTGAACTGCGCGAAACGCTAGCCGATCTGCAACGGCGCCTGAGCGCCCTGCAAGGCGAGAGCCCGTTGATCCTGCCGACCGTGGATTACCAGGCAGTCGCCTCGGTGGTGGCCGACTGGACCGGGATTCCGGTGGGACGCATGGCGCGCAACGAGATCGAGACCGTGCTCAACCTCGACAGCCTGCTGGCCAAGCGCATCATTGGCCAGGACCACGCGCTTGAAATGATCGCCAAGCGCATCCAGATCTCCCGCGCCGGCCTCGACAACCCGAACAAGCCGATTGGCGTGTTCATGCTTGCCGGCACCTCTGGCGTGGGCAAGACCGAGACCGCACTGGCCCTGGCCGAGGCGCTGTACGGCGGTGAACAGAACCTGATCACCATCAACATGAGCGAGTTCCAGGAGGCCCATACCGTCTCGACTCTCAAGGGCGCCCCACCTGGCTACGTCGGCTACGGTGAAGGCGGCGTGCTGACCGAGGCCGTGCGCCGCCGGCCGTACAGCGTGGTGCTGTTGGACGAGGTGGAAAAGGCCCACCCGGACGTGCACGAGATCTTCTTCCAGGTGTTCGACAAGGGCGTGATGGAGGACGGCGAAGGCCGCCAGATCGATTTCCGCAACACGCTGATTCTGCTCACCACCAACGCCGGTACCGAGCTCATTGCGCGCACTTGCAGCGACCCACAGGCCCTGCCCGACCCGGACGCGGTGGCCAGCCAGCTGCGCAAGCCGCTGCTGGAAATCTTCCCGCCGGCGCTGCTCGGCCGCCTGGTGACCATCCCCTACTACCCGCTCAGCGACGCCATGCTCAAGGCCATCTCCCGCCTGCAACTGGAGCGCATCCGCAAGCGCGTCGAAGGCACGCACAAGGTCGGCTTCGCCTACGACGAAGGGGTGGTGGAGCTGATCGTCTCGCGCTGTACCGAAACCGAAAGCGGTGGCCGCATGATCGACGCCATCCTCACCAACGGCCTGCTGCCGGACATGAGCCGCGAGTTCCTCACCCGCATGCTCGAAGGCAAGCCGCTGGCGAGCGTGCGCATCAGCCGCCGCGACAACGACTTGCACTATGACTTCGGCGCAGCCGACTGACAGGACGGACCATGCTGTTCACGCAGTTCACGCGCCTGGCGCAGATCAACAGCCCGTTGGGGCCGGACAAGCTGATCCTGGCCGAAATGGGTGGCAGCGACGAGCTCGGCCGCCTGTTCGACTATGAGCTGCAGCTGACCAGCGACGACCCGGCCATCGACCTCAATGCCCTGCTGGGCAAGCCGATGAGCCTGAGCGTGCAGCAGGGCCTCGGCACGTCACGTTACTTCCATGGCATCGTCGCCCGCTGCAGCCAGTCGGTGGACCAGGGCCAGTTCGCCAGCTACCGGGTCACCCTGCGCCCGTGGCTGTGGCTGCTGACCCGCACCAGCGACTGCCGCATCTTCCAGCACCTGAGCGCGCCACAGATCATCAAGCAGGTGTTTCGCGACCTGGGCTTTTCCGACTTCGAGGATGCCCTGAGCCGCAGCTACCGCGAACGCGAATACTGCGTGCAGTACCGCGAGACCAGCTTCGACTTCGTCAGCCGGCTGATGGAAGAGGAAGGCATCTATTACTTCTTCCGCCACGAAGCGCAGCGCCACGTGCTGGTGCTGGCCGACGCCTATGGCGCGCACCCGCAAGTGCCTGGCTACGAAAGCGTGCCCTTCTACCCGCCGGACGGGCAGCACCGCGAGCGTGACCACATCAACGACTGGCACCTGGCCCAGGAAGTCCAGCCCGGTTCCCTGGAGCTCAACGACTACGACTTCCAGCGCCCCAGCGCGCGCATCGACGTGCGCTCGGCCATGCCACGCCCGCACCAGGCCGGTGACTACCCACTGTACGACTACCCCGGCGCCTACCAGCAAAGCCAGGATGGCGAACACTATGCGCGTACTCGCCTGGAGTCGCTGCAGAGCCAGCACGAGCGGGTCGAGCTGCGCGGCAACGCCCGCGGCCTGGGCAGTGGCCACCTGTTCAGCCTCAGCGGGTTCACCCGCCAGGACCAGAACCGCGAGTACCTGATCGTCGGCGCACGCTACTACGTGCATCAGGAGCGCCTGGAAAGCGGCACCGGCAGCAGCGCAGCGCAATTCGAAAGCAACCTCAGCTGCATCGACGCACAGCAGAGCTTCCGCCCGCAGGGCAGCACCGTGCGGCCGATCGTCAAGGGCCCGCAAACCGCCGTGGTGGTCGGGCCCGCTGGCGAGGAGATCTGGACGGACCAATATGGCCGGGTGAAGGTGCACTTCCACTGGGACCGCCACGACCAGTCCAACGAGAACAGCTCCTGCTGGATCCGGGTATCGCAGGCCTGGGCCGGCAAGAACTGGGGCTCGATGCAGATCCCGCGCATCGGCCAGGAGGTGATCGTCAGCTTCCTCGAAGGCGACCCCGACCGGCCCATCATCACTGGCCGCGTCTACAACGCCGAACAGAGCGTGCCCTACGACTTGCCCGCCAATGCTACGCAAAGCGGCATGAAGAGCCGCTCGAGCAAAGGCGGCAGCCCGGCCAATTTCAATGAAATCCGCATGGAGGACAAAAAGGGCGCGGAGCAGATCTACGTGCATGCCGAGCGCAACATGGACACCGTGGTCGAGCAGAGCGAGACGCTGGCGGTCGGCATCAACCGTACCCAGACGGTGGGCATGCTGGAAACCATCACCATCGGCCAGGACCGCATCCGCGCCGTGCGCCGTGACGACATGTTGCTGGTCGGCGCCAGCAAGACCGATAGCGTCAGCACCAGCTACCTGATCGAAGTGGGCGAAAACCTGCGCCTGGTGTGCGGCAAGAGCGTGATCGAGCTCAACGCCAGCGGCCAGATCAATATCAGCTGCGAGCAGTTCAGCTTCCATGCCAGGCAGAACGGCGAGATCAACACCGACGGCACCCTCGACTTGAACGTCGGCAGTGGTGCGCAGACCGCGCCCGACAACCAGGGTGTGAAAAAGACCATCGACGACTCGGTGAAGGCGATCTTCTCCGGCTCCGACCAGTAACGAGACCTGTCATGAGTTATCGCGTCAACGAATTCCGCCTGGCCCTGCCCGATGCCGCCGTGCAGGACAGCAGTATCAACATCCTGCGCTTCGAGGCACTGGCCACCTCGCTGATCATCAGCCGCAGCCTGCTGGCCGAAGGCGAGACCTTGCAGAGCAATTTCGATGGCCAGTTGCAGCGCCTGCAGCAGCAGGTCAAGGACCTGCGCATGCAGCCCGCCCAGGCTGTGCAGGTAGGCGCCGGGCAGGCGATCGCCGCCATCGAGCTGACCAGCCAGTTCAGCAAGGGCCAGGAGAAGGTCTATCAGTACCAGCTGGCCCTGGTGCTGCCTGGCACGCGCAAGATGTTTGCCCTGAGCTACGTCAAGGCCAGCCCGCTGGGCGCGGCCGAAGCGGCGCACTGGGCAAGCATCAAGCAGTCGCTCAACTTCGACAGCCTGGGCTGATCGCGCACCATGTCCGACGCACTGTGGGCCGCCCGCGAAGGCGACGCGCTGATGCACACCTCGATGCTGGCCGACATCGTCGGGGGTGTGCTGGAAATCGCCGCCACGGTGGCCATCGGCGCCCTGGCCACTGCCGCAGTGGCGGCGGCATTCGGCCTGACCGTGGCCACTGGCGGCCTGGGCTGCTTCGTGCTGGGCGCGGTGGTCGGCCTGGTGGTCGGTGTGGTCATGGCCAAGACCGGAGCCGATACAGGCCTGAGCCGATTATGCGAGGGCATCGGCAATTTCCTGTTCCCGCCGTCGGTGCAGGCCAACATCATCAGTGGCTCGTCGAACACTCGCACCAACGGCAAGCGCGCGGCACGTGCTGCCGGCGTCGTCACCGGCCCGCCAGCACCGTTGGCGCAGGCCGGCGCCGAGGCTGGCGAGGCGAAGGAAGAAACCTTCCTCGACATGGCCAAGGGCTTCTTCTCGCAAATGTGGCGGCCGACCGTGGCCACGCCCGCCGCCAATACCTTGCCGGCACCGGACGACAAGGTACTTTGCAGCAAGCACCCGCCGATGCCACCGCAGTACCTGGCCGAGGGGTCCAGCAAGGTGCTGATCAATGGCCACCCGGCCTGCCGCAGCGGTGACCGCAGCACCTGCGAAGCGGTGATCGTCGATGGCGGCCTGGTGTCGAACAACGTGCGCATCGGCGGCGAGCCGATCGTGGTGCGCGAGATTCGCAGCGGCAAGACGCCGGGCATCGGCCTGGCAGTGACCGCGTTGATGCTGCTGCGCGGGCGTGGCGGCAAGTTCTACAGCAAGTTCGGCTGCATGCTGCTGGGTGGGGTGAGCAGTTTCGTCTCCGGGCAGGTTACCAATGCCATCGTTCAGGCAACGTCCGGCTCACCCAACCCGGTGCACGCGTCTACCGGGGCAAAGATCCTGTGCGGGCCCGACGAGCTGGATTTCAGCCTGCAGGCGCTGCTGCCCCTGGACTGGCAACGGCTCTACAACAGCCGCGACGAGCGCCGTGAAGGGCTGTTCGGCGCAGGTTGGAGCATCGAGTACGAGGTGTTCGTGCAACTGCACCTGGACGCCGATGGCAGCGAGCGCTTGTCGTTTACCGATGAACAGGCTCGGGTCATCGACATGGGCTACATTGCCCGCGCCGATGCCGTGTTCAGCGCCGGTGAAGGGTTGAGCGTACGCCGCTCGCAACAGGACGAAATCCTGATCGAGGATATCGACAAAGGGCTGTACCGCCTGTTCCAGCCCTCCCCTGGAAAACCAGGCCACTGGCGCCTGAGCGCTATGGGTGACCGCAACGACAACCGCATCTATCTGGACTATGACGAAAGCGGGCGCCTGATCCGGCTGCGCGACACGTTCGACCTTGTACAGGTCGAGTTGCACTATGCGCCACAGTGGCCACAACGGGTCGCCCGCCTGGAGCGTCGCCATGCCGAGGGCGACCTGCAGTTGCTGGTCAGTTACCAGTACGACGCCTGTGGCGACCTGGCGGCAGTGTACGACAGCCAGGGCAGGCTGCGCCGCCGCTTTGTCTACGACGAACAACGGCGCCTGGTCGAGCATGAGAACGCTGCTGGTCTGCGCTGCTTCTACGAATGGGCATTGACCGAAGACGACTGGCGGGTGGTGCATTACAGGAGCAGTGGCGGTGATGAGTACCAGTTCGAGTACGACATCCCTGCGCGCACGACCCGGATCACCGATGGCTTGCAACGTGTCAGCACGCGACGCTGGAATGCCCAGTACCAGATCACCGAATACATTGATGCAGTCGGCGCGACCTGGCGATTTGAATGGGACGACGAGCGTCAGTTGCTCGCAGCGGTCGATCCGATGGAAGGGCGCTGGCAATACTTTTACGATGCTTCGGGCAACCTGACCCAGACCGTCGACCCGCTGGGGCGCAGCGAATCGACGCAGTGGCTGGAGCATTGGTCGCTGCCGCGCTCGACGATGGACCCCGCCGGCAACAGCTGGCAGTACCGCTATGATCCGCGCGGCAACTGTATCGGCGAAACCGACCCGCAAGGTAACGTCACGCAGTACCGCTACGACCACCGTGGCCAGCCGACCGAGATCATCGACCCCGCAGGGCATTCGCGAACCCTGCGCTGGAGCGACCTGGGACTGCTTCTGCAGGAAACCGACTGCTCCGGCCACATCACACGCTATCGTTATGACCGCAACGGCCATTTGCTGTCAGTGACCGATGCGTTGAGCGAACGTACCGAGTTCGAGTACGACAGCGATGGCCTTCTGCTTGGCGTGACACGGCCAGACGGTACCCGTGAAGGTTATCGCTACGATGAGGCAGGAAGGCTGACGCAAGCGATCGACCCCGCTGGTGGTATCACCGCGTACCGCTTCGATGCCCGTGGTGTCCTGCTCCAGTCCATCGACCCGCAAGGACGCACGCTTGGCTACCAGGTCGACCCCTACGGTCGACTGCTGTCGCTGACCAACGAAAACGGCGAGCACTTTTACTTCCGGTGGGATGCTGCCAATCGCCTGGTCCGCGAGCAGTTTCTCGATGGAACCGCCAGGGAGTACCGTCACGACCCGTTGCACAATGTGGTGCAGGTGGCCTACACCCCGACGCCCGGTAACAGCTCGGTCGAGCCGATCGTCCACCGCCTGGAACGTGATGCCCTGGGTCGTCTGATTACCAAGACGACCGCGGATGGCGTTACCACCTATGGCTACGATGAGCTCGACAACCTTACCGAGGTTCATTTCGACGATGCTGCCGGCAACAGCGAAACCCTGCAATTGTGCTTTGACGCGCTGGGACAGCTGGTCGAGGAGCACAGTGGCAACGGCGTACTGCGCCATCGCTACGATGAGTTGGGCAACCTGTGCCGCACCCAGTTGTTCGATGGCCGCTGGATCAACCGCATGTACTACGGAAGCGGCCACCTGCACCAGATCAACCTGGACGGACATGTCATCAACGACTACGAACGCGATCGCCTGCACCGGGAAGTGCAGCGTACCCAGGGCGCGCTGCTCACACACCAGGAATATGACCGCAACGGACGTTTGCGCACCCGCAGATGCAGACCCGCCAGCCAACCCGTGCAATTACCCGCACCTTTCCAGCAGCGCTTCGAATACGACCCGCGCGATGACCTGAACCGGCGCGTGCGGCAGGTAGCCGGCCGGGTGCAGCATGACCAGATAATCCAGCTTGATGCTGGTGGGCGCCTGATGGGCAGTCATGACATTGCCAACGGCAATCATGAAACCTACCGCTACGATGCCGCCGGCAACCTGCTGGATGCCACGGCCAATGCGCCAGTTCTGCACGACAGGTTGCTGGCGTACCAGGACAAGCGCTACCGCTACGACGCCTTTGGCCGCCTGGTGGAAAAGCGCAGCAGCCGGCGCGGCATACAGCATTTCAGCTACGACGCAGAGCACCGCCTGGTAGAGGTACGCACTCGCCAGGCAGGGCGGGAACGCAGTGTACGCATGCGTTACGATCCGCTCGGGCGGCGGGTGGAAAAAAGCGAACATGATGGTGCCGGGCAGCTGCTCGGCCTGACGCGCTTTGCCTGGGACGGATTACGCCTGTTGCAGGAACAGCGCCATGGCCAGGTAAGCCTGTACCTGTACGAGGGTGACGGCTATGAGCCGCTGGCACGCATCGACGGCAGCGGGCCGAACCAGCAGGTGCTGCACTTCCATAATGACCTCGGGGGGCTCCCGGAGTGGCTGACCGATGAACAGGGACGCGTGGTATGGCAGGCCAGCTATCTGGGCTGGGGTTCTACCCTCGATGAGTCCCGCCAGGCCAGTTGCCTGCAGGAACAGAATCTGCGCTTCCAGGGGCAATACCTGGATCGGGAGACCGGGTTGCATTACAACACCTTCAGGTTCTATGACCCGGAGGTAGGCCGCTTTACTCAGCCTGACCCGATTGGCCTGTCTGGTGGTCACCAACTGTACCGGTATGCACCAAACCCGGTGACATGGGTCGATCCACTAGGTTGGCTGACCTTGACCGGTTATACCAAGGGCGGTATCAAGCGAACCACCGAAGCCTGGCGCAGCAGGCATGGTCCGGCGTCAATGCGTGACCACCACATGATCCCGCAAGAAATGTGGCGGGAAGACCGCGATTTCCGTAACCAGATGAAAGCTGCCGGAATTCGCAACCCCAAACGGTACATCGACCAGCAGATCTCGCGCATTCCGAATGCATTCCACGCCGACATTCACGCCAAAGGTTGGAACGAGGACTGGAAGAAGTGGTTCAACAACAACGCGAACTTCACCAAGAAGGACCTGCAAAAGCAGATCAAGGTGATGATGCGCCAATACAATGTGCCCAAGGCGACGAGGAACCATGTGCGTCGCTACGGCAAGAATGGCAAGGGCTGCGGAGGCTGACATGAACATCTATCACTTGGACAACGCGCCGACTCCCTGGGGAGACTGGGGCGCGGTACTGCTCCAGGGCATGATCGCCTGGGACGAAGATACCGATGTAGACAGCATCAAGCGGGCCGGCCCGTACACCCCGGCCGCCTACATACGTTCGGGTTCGCTGGTGCTCACCCAGCCGGTCAAGGAAGCACTGGAAAAAAGCGGCCTGAAGGGGATCGGGCGGTACGAGCACCTGGAGAAGACCCATATCGTTCACATCGACTGGCTGCACTGGGATACCAGCAAGCCCATTACCGATTACCTCGATCTGGAAGGCGGGCCGAGCTCGATCATCGACTCCCTGCCGCATGACCCTGGGCTTGCCAAGCGCATGCCGGAGTACTGGCAGGCATTCGTAGTGGGCAAGCTCAACCTGCTCAAGGACCCACAGCATGAACCTGCCGACCTCGGCCAGTATCTCAAGGTGCTCAAGGCCGACGAGCAAGCCGATTTCTTCAAAGGGGACGTCTATCGTGGGTACTTCCTGAGCGAACGAGCCAAGCAGTGGCTGGAACAGCAGTGCCCAGGTTGCTTTACATTCACCCTGCTCGGTTGAATCAGTCCAGCTGCCGAGCCCTCAGCGCCTGCGCCAGCATGTCAATGAAGGCGCGGACCTTGGCCGAACCGTACTTGCTCTCCCGGTGCAGTATATGGATTGGCCACGGCGCCTCTTCGTATTCGGCAAGGATCACCTGCAACTGCCCACTGGCCACCTCATCCGCGACCTGATACGACAGCAGGCGGGCAATCCCCAGTCCGCCACTGGCAGCGGCGATTGCCCCGTCATTGCTGGTCACCGTCAAGCGAGGCTTCATGCGCACCAGCGTCGGCTCATCGGTTACTCCGAAACGCCAGCCGGCTCGCGGCGACAGGTTGGTGGTGCCGATCACCGCATGCTCCGCCAGGTCGGACGGGTGCTTCGGCACGCCGTGGCGCGCCAGGTACTCGGGAGAGGCGCACAGCATGCGCCGGACCCTGCCCACCCGCAGTGCTTTGAGCCCGGAGTCGGGCAAGGGGCCGATACGAACGGCCACGTCCATGCCCTCCTCGACCATGTTGACGATGCGGTCGAGGAAGTAGGCGGAAACGTCAACCTCGGGGTACTGCTGCAGGTAGTGGACGATGCACGGCATGACGAACTTCTTGCCGAACAGGATGGGTGCAGTGACGGCCAGGTCACCCTTGGGTGTGGCGTTGATGCCGGCGGCGGCTTCGTTGGCCTCGTGGATGCTGGCGAGGATATGCCGGGTGTCTTCCAGGTAGCGGCCACCGGCTTCGGTCAGGCGTACGCTACGGGTGGTGCGCAGCAGCAGCTTGACCCCCAGCTGATCCTCCAGGGCGCTGACGGCACGGGTGACCGCGGCTGGGGAGATGTCCAGGCGGCGGGCAGCAGCGGCGAAGCTTTCCAGCTCGCCTACGGCGACGAACACCTTCATCAGGTGGATCTGGTCCATGCGGGCTCCTGGGGCTATGAAGTGCCGGGATTATCTTTCATCTGAGCGTTTTGTGTTGCCTCTGTCCCGTACGCGGTCCCTTGTAGGAGCGGCCTTGTGTCGCGAAAGGGCTGCACAGCAGCCCCAGCAATTGATGCTTCACTACTGAAATCCTGGGGCCGCGCTGCGGCCCTTTCGCGACACAAGGCCGCTCCTACAGGGGACCGCGCACGATCAGATATCCAGCACCAACGCCTGCGCCCCCTCCTCCGGCCGGGCCGGCACGGCACAACAGATCAGCACCGACCCCGCCTCCGGCAACTCGGCCGGCGGGTTCGGGTAATGTACCTGACCACTGACCAAGCGGGTCTTGCAAGTACCACACGACCCACCTCGACAACTGAACTCCGGCGACAATCCGCGAGCCTCGGCCAGCTCCAGCAGCGTCCCGCCACCCGGCGCCCAGCGCGCCTCCTTGGCTGAAGCCGCAAAGTACACCGGTACCGGCTCGCTGGCCGCAGGTGGCTGTTGCAGGGTGGGCTGGTCATCGTCGGTGTGCCGCCGGAGCGTCGACGGGCCAAAGGCTTCGGCATGGATCCGCGCATCAGGCACATGCACCCCGCGCAGCCCTTCATACAGGTCCTGGGTAAAACTGCCCGGGCCGCACAGATAGAAATCGTAGTCGTCCAGCGCCAGCGTGGCCTTGACCTGTTCGATACCCAGCCGACCGGCAAACTCGTAATCACGCCCCGCCAGCGCATGCGTTTCCGGCTGGCTCAGGGCGCGGTGCACGTGCAGCAGGCCGCCGGCCTGTTGCCGCAAGCTTGCCAGCTCCTCACGGAACGGCAGGTCGGCCAGGCTGCGCGCCCCATGGAACAGATGAATGCGCCGTGCCTGCCCCTTGCTCAACTGCTCGCGCAGCATGGCCAGTAACGGCGTGATACCCACACCCGCGCCAATCAGCACCAGCGGCCGTGTGCTCTGCTGGTCCAGCGTGAAGCTGCCCATCGGTGGGCGCACGTTCAGCACATCGCCTGCCACGACGCGCTCATGCAGGTGCCGCGAGGCCGGGCCCTGGGCTTTGACGCTGATGCGCAGGTAACCGTCGGAAGGCGCGCTGGAAAGGCTGTAGGTGCGGATCAGCGCCGCCTCACCGTCGAGCTGGACTTGCACCGGAACATGCTGCCCCGGCGCAAAGGCCATCGCACTGCCAGCAGGAGGCTCAAGGTAGAACGAGCGGATATCACGGCTTTCCTGCTCCACCCGCAGCACACGCCAGGCCTGCCATTGGCGCTGCCGCTGACGTTGCTGCAGGCGTATGTCGGCCTCGGCCCAGGTGCCGGTCATCAGGCTGGTCGGCGCGTACTCCTTGAAAGCCCAACGCAGGGAAACGGCAGCCGGGCGCCACACCACCTGCTCGACCTCCAGCGTCCACAAGCGCTCGGCACCTTCGAACGCCTGGATGGCGGGGCTGTCCAGCAGCAACTCGGCATGCCCGTATAGCTGCAACACGTTGCCGTTGCTGAAATCGATGAACAGCAACCCTGCTTGCGGGTTCACCAGCAGGTTGCCCAAGGTGTTGAAGTGCAGGTTGCCAGCATAGTCGGGAATGGTCAGACGGTTGCCTTCGACCTTGACGAACCCGGGCCGCCCGCCACGGTGGGAGACATCCACCGAGCGCTGGCCATCGCCATGCTCGACATAGCTGGCGACAAAAAAGGTGTCGGCTGCCTGGATCATGCTGACAGCCGAGGCATCGAGTGTCGTCGCATCGACACGCCCTTGGGCGGGTTCCGCGACGCGGGTGTAGTCACGCAACTGGATGTACTGCGGGCAGTTGCCGAACGACTGCTCCACAGTCACCTGCAGTTGCCCGTCGCCGGCCTGGTAGATCTGGCCGTTGAGGCGGTTGCGCCGGCGGGTGTGCAGTTCGATCCCCAGCAGGCCGACCGCCTGCCCGGCAGCCAGCCCCGGGGTAGCGGGATCGTCTGCTGGCAGTTGAGTGTCGATCGTCAGCTGGCGCGGGTCCGGCGAGCTGACGAAACCTTCCGGCCCTTCCAACAGCGTTGCCCAAGGCCGCCCCAGTGCGTCCACGCTGGCGGCGACCATGAACGGCAACTGGTGATAGAAAACACGATGCTGGTCGGGCATGTAGTCACGAATGACCTTCTGCCCGAACGCCTCCATGCGCTCCGCGACACCGGCTTTTTCCTGCAGGGTCTTCTCCCCCGCATGCCAGGGCGAGGAGTGGTGGTCCGGGTTCTGTTGCATGGCGGCGTTCCTCGCAGTGGCGGGATGTCAGGCGCTGGTCTGCAGGCCGATCACGGTGCGTGGCATGGGCACGAAGCCCGGCAGCGCCTCGATCCGCGCCAGCCAGCTGCGCACGTTGGCATAGGGCTCCAGCGACACATTGCCCTCCGGTGCGTGAGCGATGTAGGAGTAGTTGGCGATATCGGCGATGGTGGGCGTGCTACCGACCAGGAAGGGCGTTTTGGCCAGCTCGGCGTCGATCACCTTCAGCAGGGTATGGGCGCGGGTAATCACTTCGTCGGTGTTGAACGAGGCACCGAACACCGTGACCAGACGCGCGGCAGCAGGGCCGAAGGCCAACGGGCCGGCAGCGACCGACAGCCAGCGCTGGACGCGAGCGGCGGCAGCGGGTTCCTCAGGGAGCCAGGTGCCGTTGTCGTACTTCTTGGCCAGGTACACCAGAATGGCGTTGGAGTCGGCGACCACCGTGCCGTTGTCGTCGATGACCGGGACCTGGCCGAACGGGTTGAGGGCCAGGAAGTCCGGCTGCTTGTGCGCGCCTTTGGCCAGGTCGACGAACACCAGCTCGGTGGGCAGGTTCAGCAGCGAAAGCATCAGCTCGATGCGATGGGCGTGGCCGGACTTGGGGAAGTTGTAAAGCTTGATCGGGTTCGACATGGGCTTGGCTCCTGATCAGCACCGGGGTGGGCTGGTGGAGCACATGCTGCACCGGTTCGGCTGGCAGCAGAATCCGTGTGGCGGGGAAACCATAATTTCGCGGGGCGAAACAATGGAGATATCCAGATCCGCGTATCCCCTGTGTAGGAGCGGCCCTATCGCGACACAAGGCCGCTCCTACAAAGGCAGGTGCAAGATCAGTGCAGCTTGTTGAAATACCGGAACAACCCGCGCGCAGCCTCGATCACCTGTGGCACACAAGCCTGGATGTCCGCTTCGCTCATCTGGTCCAGCAACTCGAAGTTGTCCTCGAGCCCATGCAGCGAAATGGCCTTGAGCAGTTGGTCCTGCTCCGGCGGCAGCTCGGCCCAACCAGCGACCTGAGTGCCGCGCATGTAACCAAAGCACCACTCCTCCATGATGATCACACTGCCCTCTTCGCCTTCGCTTTCTTCGAACAGCGGCTCAAAGTGGTCGACATCGTCGCCCAACTCCTCCGCCACCTGGCTGGCATAACGCAGCATCAATGCCGTATACGCCTCTTCATGTGCCGGTTTCTTGAATTTCGGCACCTTGCCACCAGCCACCGCGGGCAGCCACTGTTCCGGGGTGACAGTGGTAGGTGAGCTGGCCAGTGCAGTGAAAAAGCCATTGAGCTCGGCCAGGTTGAGTACCGAGTAGTCATTGCCGTAGGTGATCAGCAGGTCTTCGAGGCGGTCGAGTTCTTTTTCGCTGAGTGCGGGGAGCATGGGTGAACATCCTGGGAAGCAAAAGTGTGTGCACCCTAGCACAGCAACGCCCGAAGGGCTGCCCGCGCTTACAGCTTTGCGGGCAGATTGCTTAACGTGGCAACCAGCCATGCAGCTGCTGCTGCCTGCCAATACCGATCAACAGCCATAGCAGAATGCGACACTTGCGCGGACACAACTGCCCCGCCATGTGTACCCCCTTGCTCTGCAGATCGATCTCGGCACCGGCAAATCCGTAAGAGGCCGTGGCTGTTGGGCCACTGCCTGTGCGGGTAGCAACAATCACCGGCAAGGTGGGCGTGAGATGACCAAGCACTTCGGACCAGCTACCGGAAACGTGGCCTGCACCAAAACCGGCGATGACCAGCCCCTCGTAGCCCAGTGTCGCTGTAGCCTTCAACAACGCCGTATCTGCGTCCAGGCACGCTTCCAGCATTGCAACCCGATGCTCGGTGCGATGCGGTAACGGCAGCACCTCCCGTGGGCCAGGCGGCTGACGATACATCACGGTACCTTCCACAACATCACCCAGCGCTCCGTACCCGGGTGATTCAAATGCAGCCATTGCAAGGCTTGCCGTCTTGCGAACCCTTGCAGCACAGTGAACCTGATCATTCATCAGCACCAGAACGCCGCGCCCACGGCTGCCCGGCGCCAGTGCAACCTGCGCCGCAGCCAGCAGGTTGGCCGGGCCGTCGTTGCCCGGCTGGCTGGCCGCGCGCATGGCACCGGTCATTACCAATGGCGCATCGAACGGCCAGAGCAGATCGAGGAAATACGCCGTTTCCTCGAGGCTGTCGGTACCTTGGGTCAGTATCACCGCGTGTGCTCCGCGAGCCACCTCGCCCCGGGCCCAGGCCAGCACCTCGAGCATCGCCGCAAAGCCCAGCGAGGCACTGGGGAGCAGACCCAGAGTGGCAGCTTCAAGCTGGGCCATCTCACGCAGTTGTGGCAACTCGGCCAGTTGCTCAGCGCAGTCAAGCTTGGGCATCACCCCGCATTCGCTTGCACTTGCCCGCATGCTCACCGTCCCTCCCAGGCTGGCGATCGACAACCTGGGCAGGTTTGCATGCGCTTTCATACGCCACCTCCAGCAAGCAGCCCGACCAGCGGAACGATCGCCAGTGTGCTGATGGCCATCGACACTACATTGCCGATGTAACCATGCATGTAGGCCGGCAAGCGCTGAGTGATGGCCACCGCCAACGGTGGCGCTACCAGCGCGCCAAGCACTGCACTGGCTACGACCACTTGCCAGCCTCCACCGTGGGTGAGCACAGCGGCAGGTACGATAGAGACGATGGGAATGTAAGTGGGGTACCAGCCTCGCGCCTGCCATTGGCGACGCCATAGCACGACTCCCACCAGTGATGCCAGCGCCTGCCCGGCAACCATCGGTATCAGCAGCAGCGAACCGTAGACTGGCGCAGCGGGGGCCAGCATGTATGCCAGGAACACCCCCAACAGCAGCCCGAGGCTGGCCAGTTCATTACCAAAGAACGGCGCTTCGCTGAAATCGGCCAGTACGCGCCGCAAGGTCCAGGCCACACCGTAATCGGGTTGGGCCGCAACGGGTTCAGGTGCGGCGGGCGGTTGGCTGGGCCGTACCCATGATGGAAAGCGCCGGCACAGCATGAACGCCACCACGCTTGCCAGTGCCATGCCACTTACGTTGCCGACTACCACCGGCAACTGCAGGGGGTAGCACAGGTAATTGACCATGAACAGGCTGGCTGGCGTTACCAACAGCGCTCCCAGCATTGCGCCGCTGATGGTCACCTGCCAACCCGCACCAAAAAACAGCACCATGGCTGCTGGCAACGATACGAAAGCAACGAAGGTTGGTTGCCAGGTGCCACTTGCCAAGGTCCATCCCCACAACGCGTGACTGACCAACAAACCCAGCAGCGAACTGGTGAATACCCACGGCCATAATCCGCTGCCGTAGCAGATGGCAAAGCCGTGCCAGCGATACCCATGCACATGGGCCCAGTGCGCCAGGCAAGCTCCCAGTAGCAAGCCCAAGGCGGGCAACTCATGCTTGTAGAAGGCCACTTCGCTGATATCACCAACTATCCAACGCAGGCGGCTTAACGGCTGATCGAGCGTCGCGGCCAGTTGCGTGTAGTCCGGCCATTGGCCCTGTACGAGGCTGGCAGCCAGGAGCACCAGCAGGCAGGCAAGGATCAACACCGACGAACGCTGCCGGTTGGGGAAGAGTAGCGTTTTCATGTGCAACTCCTCAGCGGGGCATAGGTGCATGAAGGCGATAGCCAAGCGTCGCATCGTAAAGGTCGGTGCGCCTGTCTCGCGGCAGGTCGTTAAGGCTGTTCCAGATCGGCGCCGAGCGGGCGCTGCTGAGGTCGACATCGGCGTAGAGAATGCCCTCCTCCTCTGCACTGGCCACCTCGCCGATGGGCCAGCCATTGGTACCGGCAATCAGTGAACAGCCCAGGAAGCGACCGCCCCGCTCGCTACCTATGCGATTGGCGGCAGCAATGTAGACGTTGTTGGTGTGTGCCGCCGTCATGGTCAGGTAGGACGCCATGCAGCGCCCTGATTCATCGAACAGTGGTGGTGGCGTCCATACCCAGTTGTTCAGGCTGCAGATGATGTCGGCGCCTTGCGCAGCCATCAGCCGCGGTACTTCCGGGAACCAGATATCCCAGCAGATCAGCAGGCCTATACGACCGATCGGTGTCTCGAACACTGGGAAACCCAGGTCGCCAGGGGTGAACCAGAGCTTTTCCTGGTTCCACAGGTGCGCCTTGCGGTAATGCCCGAGCAAGCCTTGCGGACCGAACAGTACGGCACTGTCGAAAAGTTTCAGTCCCTCGCGTTCGGCAAAACCCGCCGCCAGATATACCTGGTACTCCTTGGCGAAATCCGCCCAGGCTTTCAGGCTTCGCCCATCCTCCAGCGTTTCGGCGTGGGCATAGGCCTCTGCACGCGTGTGGAAGGTGTAGCCGGTGTTGGCCAGCTCGGGTAGCACGATCAGGTTGGCGCCTTCACGCGCCGCGCACCGGGCCAATGCCAGGCCCTTGCTCAGGTTGCCATCGCAATGCTCCAGCCCGACCTGAGGGTCGTACTGGATGACAGCGATACGTACGGGGCTGACGGGCGTGCAGTGATCAGACATGGCGGCTTCCTTTTATGGTTGTTGTGGAAGGGCGCCAGTAAAGCGGGGTTGGGCGGGGGAATGACAGTCGGGGAGTTCCTATGGGATCGAAGGACAAGAGAAGTGTGCCAGTAGGAAATTTCCCACAAAAACTCCCGGATGCAGCTATTTCCCAGCTTGATAATGTGGGTAGTGGTTCAGGGTAAAGCCACCATTGAACGAAGCCGATGTTCTGTTGCACAGGTTGATGACCACATCAAGCGCCGTGCGTAAACACGGCTCGGTCCAGCCGGCGTCAACAGAGAAGGACTCTCCAGCCAGATACAACCCTGAACTGGCACTCAGATCACGGTTGTACTTCATCAGGCTCACTGCATCGTAATAGGTCCCAGCCCGATACAACTTTGCGCAGCCAAGCGCGTTTCGATCAGTCATCCAACGCTGTATGCGAATGTTTCGGGTATCGATGTAAGGCGATATGGGTTCAGCCACGTTGCTGCAGCGAAGGAGGATCCGATCGAGTTCCTTCACGCACTTGTCGCCCAGTTCTTCATCTGAGAACGCGGCCAGTTTCGTTGCATCGTCTTCCCAGGTGTAACTGAGCAAGATGCAGTCATCAGCGTAATGGTCGTTGTAGCGGTAGGCATAGACATCGTGAACGAAACTGTCAGTGACCAGGATTTGCGGAAAAGCTGGGTTGCGGTCCAGGAAGCTCTTCTTCAGCGGGGCATAGACCTTGCAGCTTGTCTCCCAATGAGCATGCTTCCAGGCGTCCATGATCGTCTGCGGCAATATCTGACGGCTGAAACCGTCGAGGCGGATGTTGGTTTCGATCAGCCAGGAAGGGATGGTCAAGATCACGCTGTCGAAGTCTTCGGATTGGAAGTTCCCCTGCACCGGATCACTGCAATGCCAACGGTATCCGACCCGTACGCGACCATCCTCCAGCTTTTGTAGGGAACAGACCGAAGTGTCGGTCAGTAACCCATCATCTCGTTGCAGCAGGTGGTCATACAGCGAGGAACCGCCCATCCCGACGTCCAGAAACATGAGGCTTTCGTCCATCGCCGCAAGCCCGATATAGGCTGGCCCCTGAAACATCAATCCTTTACTGTCAGGGACGCTGCTGGCTTCAAGATGGGGCGCAGCGTAAGGCACACCGTCCTGGTCAACACGCCCATGCACCAACTGCAAGTGACTGCTGAAGCCAAAGATTGCTGTACGCAGCGGGTAAAGGCAGCAGACGTCATAAAACGCTCCCCAGCTACCATCTCCAATACCGATTGCATAGAAGATGGCCGACTCGTCGCCACTCATGCCTAGCCCGCCAAAATCACCAGGGTTTGCAGGGTCCCAAGCCGTAACAGCGGATAAATGCACCAGATCTCTAAACGATAATCGATGATAGCGCTCGACGATCGCCGACCACATCGACTCCCAACCATAAGTGCCATAAACCGCAGCAATACGCTCGGCGAACTGCTCCGCAAAATGGCGCCATTTATCGTAGACCTGCTGAAGCATCGCAGTGGGTGGTGGTGTCTTTCCTTCGGGATTGCGCCAGATCAACAGCGCAGGGTCTCTGTCACCCGCTAATTGCCCGTCACGAAGATATATTCCAGTGGCATTCACCCAAGGTGTCCCGGGATTTGGAAAATCGGAAATTCGTAGCTCGAACAGCTTGGCGTAATAGGCCATAAGCGAACGCCCATCTTTTGGGGGCTCACCAGTCCTGTTGAAGAACGGCATGCGCATGGCCCCCATTTCAAAAGGGGTTACAGGCTGCTTGTGATTTCCTGCGTTATTCACCAGCGTAAGGTGACGCCCACCCACACGTCGGGACTGCTCGATCAAGGTGATACGGGTAAAGCCGCAACGTAGCAATTCTCGGGCTGCAGTTAGCCCGGTAACACCAGCACCGACAATACAGATCCGGTGATCCGGCTGAGTGGCGTATGCAACTCCGCCCTCTTGTTCGAGTAGACGGCGATAATCAAAGCAAAGATCAGGAGGGTTAGGGTAACGCGCAGCCCACGGCTTTACGGACAGGGATGGCTCGATAGCCAGATCAGCAGGATGGTTGTGTGTTGAGCCGATGGTCATGGTCTCGTGTTCTCAATGAGTTGGGAACATGAGAATGATCAGTCAAGAGATGCGTGAGGAGGTTGTTAATTAGCACCAACCGGCCACCACAGGATCGTGAGAGATCTATGGTGGCCGGGTTGATGTCAATAAAGCCGTTACGCCTTACACCGCCAGCGCGCGCTCACGCAGCTCGCTGTTGAGGATGCGGTCGTTCTCGCTGTAATCGACCGGGCAGTCGATCACGTGCACGCCCGGGGTCTTGATGCAGTGCTCGAGCAGCGGCAGCAGGCCTTCGGCGCTTTCCACGCGGTGGCCGTTGGCACCGTAGGCTTCGGCGTACTTGACGAAGTCCGGGTTGCCGTAGTCCAGGCCGAAATCGGTGAAGCCCATGTTCGCCTGCTTCCAGCGGATCATGCCGTAGCCGTCGTCACGCAGGATCACCACGGTGATGTGCATGCCCAGGCGTACTGCAGTTTCCAGCTCCTGGCTGTTCATCATGAAGCCGCCGTCGCCGCAAACCGAGATCACCGGGCGGTCCGGGTGCACCAGGTGCGCAGCCATGGCCGATGGCAGGCCGGCGCCCATGGTCGCCAGGGCGTTGTCCAGCAGTACGGTGTTCGGCTTGTGCGCCTTGTAGTTGCGGGCGAACCAGATCTTGTAGATGCCGTTGTCCAGGGCAACGATGCCTTCGGACGGCAGCACGCGACGGATGTCGGCCACAAGGCGCTGCGGATAGACCGGGAAACGGTCGTCGTCGGCGCCTTCGGCGATCTGCGCTTCGTTGGCTTCACGGATCGCCATCAGGCGGGTGAAGTCCCAGTGTGTGGTGTCGGTCAGCGCTTCGCTGATCTGCCATACGGCGTTGGCGATGTCGCCGATCACTTCCACCTGCGGGAAGTACACGGCATCGACTTCGGCGGAGCGGAAGTTGATGTGGATGACCTCGGTGCCCCCACGGACCATGAAGAACGGCGGCTTCTCGATCACGTCGTGGCCGATGTTGACGATCAGGTCGGCGGCTTCGACGGCGCGGTGCACGAAGTCACCCGACGACAGCGCAGCGTTGCCCAGGAAGCGCGGGTGACGCTCGTCGACCACACCTTTGCCCATCTGGGTGGTGATGAACGGGATGCCGGTCTTGTCGATCAGCTGCTTGAGGACCTTGGCGGTCATCTTGCGGTTGGCGCCGGCGCCGATCACCAGGATCGGGCTGCGGGCTTTCTGCAGTTTTTCCACGGCGGCTTCGATGGCCTTGTGCTCGGCCAGCGGGCGGCGGCTCAGGCTAGGCGGAATCGGCAGGCTTTCGGTCTGCTCGGCGGCGATGTCTTCAGGCAGCTCCAGGTGCACCGCACCCGGCTTCTCTTCTTCGGCCAGGCGGAAGGCTTCGCGCATACGGGCCGGGATGTTGTCGGCGGAGGCGAACTGGTGGGTGTACTTGGTGATGGGGTCCATCATGCCGCACACGTCGATGATCTGGAAACGGCCCTGTTTGGACTTCTTGATCGGCTTCTGGCCGGTGATCATCATCATCGGCATACCGCCCAGGTAGGCATAGGCGCTGGCGGTGACCAGGTTGGTGGCGCCAGGGCCGAGGGTCGACAGGCTGACGCCGGTCTTGCCGGTCAGGCGGCCGTAGGTGGCGGCCATGAACCCTGCGGACTGCTCATGACGGGTCAGTACCAGCTTGATCTTCGACTTGCGCAAGGATTCGAGCAGATCGAGGTTTTCTTCACCGGGAATACCGAATACATACTCGACACCTTCGTTTTCCAGGCATTGCACAACGACATCGGCGGCCTTGGCCATCTTGCTTGCTACCTCAAGTGATGGGACGGTGGAAGTCCGGAAATGCGCAGCACGGTACGCTGGCATCGCTCAGCCCGGGGCCAGGAATGCCCCGAACCAAAGTCTTGACGTAGGGTGGGCGCGGGAAAGTCACGTGAATGTGACGGGAATATTGTCGCAGCCTGGGTATTGCGCGCTCAGAGTGGGAGTTGTGGGAGCGGGCGAGTCGAGGCGTCGAACCGCCGCGAAACAGGCGACGCGGTGGATGGCACCGGCTATGCCGGTGTTCGCGGGTGAACCCGCTCCCACAGAGAAGGGTTGTGCAGGTCTGGGGTTTAGGCCAGAAAGACAAAACCCCTACCTGCATGCGCAGATAGGGGTTTTGCGAAATGAATCTTGACGATGACCTACTCTCACATGGGGAAACCCCACACTACCATCGGCGA
>NZ_JBIGLU010000051.1:0-28111 GCF_043658375.1 Pseudomonas sp. PsB
GTGGTGGGTGATGACGGGATCGAACCGCCGACCCTCTGCTTGTAAGGCAGATGCTCTCCCGGCTGAGCTAATCACCCTCGCGATGTTGCTTGTTGCGTTTGCTTCGCTGAGGCCGCGAAATTTACGCAGGTGGCGAAGCTAAGTCAATAGCCCCATTGAATTTTTTTCAGAAAAGCGCAAAAGCGGTGCGGTTGCCTGTGGCGGCCTCTTCGCGGGTAAACCCGCTCCCACAGGTACTGCACAGGCCTTGAGAACTGCGCAGTACCTGTGGGAGCGGGTTTACCCGCGAAAAGGCCGGTACAGGATATGCAAAAGGCTCAGGTGTAGATCATCTTGCGGGTCATGCCGCCATCGACCACGAACTCCTGGCCGGTGACGAACGCCGCTTGCCGAGACAACAGCCAGGCGACCATGGCCGCCACGTCTTCCACCGTCCCTACCCTGCCCGTCGGGAGCTGGGCATGGTCCGCCTCGGTCAACGGCTCGGCACGGCGCTGCGATGGGTCACGGGCATCGATCCAGCCCGGGCTCACCGCATTGACGCGGATCTCCGGGCCCAGGCTCATGGCCAGGGCATGGGTCAAGGCCACCAGGCCACCCTTGCTCGCCGCGTAGGCCTCGGTATCGGGCTCGGACTGTCGCGCCCGGGTGGAGGTGAGGTTGACGATCGCCCCGTTGTGCGCACGCAGGTACGGCGCACAATGCTTGGCCAGCAACATCGGGCCGTTGAGGTTTACCGCCAGCACCCGGTTCCACTGCGCCAGGCTCAGGCTTTCGAGGGTCTGGTTGTGCGGATTGGCGATGGCCGCATTGCACACCAGCGCGTCCAGGCGGCCAAACTGCCCCAGCACCTCGGACACCCCGGCGCTGACCTGGGCCTCGTCGGCAACGTCCATGGTAATGAACCAGGCATTGTCACCCAGGGCCTTGGCCACCTTGGCGCCGCGCTGGCGGTCAAGGTCGCTTAGCACCACCTGCCAGCCTTCGCAGATAAACCAGGCGGCAATGCCCAGGCCGATGCCGCGCGCGGCACCGGTCACCAGGGCTACCCGGCCGTTATGGCCGGGCGTACCGCCGCGGATTTCGATCACAGTGCCGCCAACCCACGCGCCAGGTCGGCCTGCAGGTCGGCCACATCTTCCAGACCCACGGCAACGCGGATCAGGCTGTCGCGGATGCCGGCGGCTTCACGTTCCTGCGGCGTCAGGCGACCGTGGGAGGTGGTGGCCGGGTGAGCGATGGTGGTCTTGCTGTCACCCAGGTTGGTGGTGATGGAAATCACCCGGGTAGCGTCGATGAAGCGCCAGGCGCCCTCTTTGCCACCCTTGACCTCGAAGCTGACCACCGCGCCGAAGCCACTCATCTGGCGCTTGGCCAGTTCGTGCTGCGGGTGGCTCGGCAGGCCGGCGTAATGCACCTTCTCCACGCCCTCCTGCTGCTCCAGCCATTCAGCCAGTACCTGGGCGCTTTCGCAGTGCGCACGCATGCGCAGGCGCAGGGTTTCCAGGCCCTTGGTGAAGATCCAGGCGTTGAACGGGCTGAGGGTGGGGCCTGCGGTACGCAGGAAGCCCACCACTTCTTTCATCTGCTCGGCACGGCCGGCAACCACGCCACCCATGCAGCGGCCCTGGCCGTCGATGAACTTGGTGGCCGAGTGGAACACGATGTCGGCACCCAGCTTCAGCGGCTGCTGCAGCGCCGGGGTGCTGAAGCAGTTGTCCACCACCAGCATGGCACCGTGGGCATGGGCGATTTCGCTGAGGGCGGTGATATCGACCAGCTCGGCCAGCGGATTGGACGGCGACTCGACGATCAGCAGCTTGGTATTGGCCTTGATGGCCTTTTCCCAGCCGGCGAGGTCGACCAGTGGCACGTAGTCCACCTGCACGCCAAAGCGCTTGAAGTACTTCTCGAACAGGCTGATGGTCGAGCCGAACACGCTCTGCGACACCAGCACATGGTCACCGGCACTGCACAGCGACATCACCACGGCGAGGATCGCCGCCATGCCGGTGGAGGTGCCCACGGCCTGCTCGGCGCCTTCCATGGCCGCCAGGCGCTCCTCGAAGGCACGCACAGACGGGTTGGTGTAGCGCGAATAGACGTTGCCCGGCGTTTCGCCGGCAAAGCGCGCGGCGGCATCGGCAGCCGTGCGGAACACATAGCTGGAGGTCAGGAACAGCGCTTCGCTGTGCTCGGCCTCCGGTGTACGGTTTTGACCGGCGCGCACCGCCAGGGTGTCGAAACCGACACCCTCGAGGTCACTGTCCAGTCGTCCGGCATCCCATTGATCCGTCATGCCGTCGCTCCCGAAATCAGTTGTTGTAGAGGTCGATGATCGCGCTGACCGCCTGGTTCTTGACCTTGGCCAGGTCGTTACGAGCCTGCTCGATACGGTCGAGGTAGGCTTCGTCGATATCGCCGGTGACGTACTCACCGTTGAATACCGCGCAATCGAAGTGGTCGATCTTGATCTTGCCGCCACCGACCGAGTCGATCAGGTCCGGCAGGTCCTGATAGACCAGCCAGTCGGCGCCAATCAACTCGGCCACTTGTTCGGTGGTACGGTTGTGGGCGATCAGTTCGTGAACACTCGGCATGTCGATGCCGTAGACGTTGGGGTAGCGCACCGCAGGGGCTGCGGAGCAGAAGTAGACGTTCTTGGCGCCGGCTTCGCGGGCCATCTGGATGATCTGCTTGCAGGTGGTGCCGCGCACGATCGAGTCGTCCACCAGCATCACGTTCTTGCCGCGGAACTCCAGCTCGATGGCATTGAGCTTCTGGCGTACCGATTTCTTGCGCGCGGCCTGGCCGGGCATGATGAAGGTACGGCCGATGTAGCGGTTCTTGACGAAACCTTCGCGGAACTTGACGCCCAGGCGGTTGGCCAGTTCCAGGGCCGCGGTGCGGCTGGTGTCCGGGATCGGGATGACCACGTCGATGTCGTGCTCGGGGCGCTCGCGCATGATCTTGTCGGCCAGTTTTTCACCCATGCGCAGACGGGCCTTGTACACCGACACGCCATCCATGATCGAGTCCGGGCGGGCCAGGTAGACATGCTCGAAGATGCACGGTTGCAGCTTCGGTGCTTCGGCGCACTGCTTGGTGTACAGCTGGCCTTCTTCGGTGATGTACACCGCTTCGCCCGGCGCCAGGTCGCGGATCAGGGTGAAGCCGAGCACGTCCAGGGCCACGCTTTCCGAGGCGATCATGTATTCCACGCCTTCGTCGGTGTGACGCTGGCCGAACACCACCGGGCGGATGCCGTTGGGGTCACGGAAGCCGACGATGCCGTAGCCGGTGATCATCGCCACCACGGCGTAACCGCCGACGCAGCGGCTGTGCACGTGGGAAACCGCGGCGAACACGTCTTCTTCGGTCGGCTGCAGCTTGCCACGCACCGCCAGCTCATGGGCGAACACGTTCAGCAGTACTTCCGAGTCGGAGTTGGTGTTGACGTGGCGCAGGTCGGACTCGTAGATCTCCTTGGCCAGCTGCTCGACGTTGGTCAGGTTGCCGTTGTGTGCCAGGGTGATGCCGTATGGCGAGTTGACGTAGAACGGCTGGGCCTCGGCCGAGGTCGAGCTGCCCGCAGTCGGGTAGCGCACATGGCCGATGCCGATGTTGCCGACCAGGCGCTGCATGTGGCGCTGCTGGAACACGTCGCGCACCAGGCCATTATCCTTGCGCAGGAACAACCGGCCGTCATGGCTGGTCACGATACCGGCAGCGTCCTGGCCGCGGTGCTGGAGGACCGTAAGCGCGTCATACAGCGCCTGATTGACGTTCGACTTACCGACGATACCGACGATGCCACACATGCGACGCAACCCCTACTTTGACGAAACTTGAGTGAATAGCGCTCAGGGCTTTGCCGGCCCGAGCAACTGTTCCTTGAACGGAAGATCAGCTGGAGTGCCGATCAGCCCACTGGGTGTCCACTGGCCGGTAAAACCCAGGATCAGGTTTTTCGACCAGTCGGCGACCAAGAGAAATTGTGGTATCAGGCGTGATTCCTGCCACCAGGTGTCCTGTTGAACCGGCCCCAGGCTGATCAGCCCGATGGCCACCACCACCAGCAAGGCCCCGCGCGCGGCGCCGAAGGCCATGCCCAGGAAACGATCGGTACCGGACAGCCCGGTCACGCGGATCAGCTCGCCGATGAGGAAGTTGATCATGGCCCCCACCAGCAAGGTGGCGACGAAAAGAATGGCGCAGCCGGCGATGACGCGCATCGACGGCGTCTGGATGTAGCTTTCAAGATACACCGAGAGCGAACCGCCGAACATCCAGGCAACCGCACCGGCAATGATCCAGATGAGCAAGGACAAGGCTTCCTTGACGAAGCCGCGCTTGAGACTGATCAGTGTGGAGACGGCGATGATCGCGATGATCGCCCAATCAACCAAGGTAAATGCCACGGTGCTGCCTGCAGACGTTTGAGGCGGCGCATTTTAACAGAGCGGCGGGCTGGGAGTAAGCGGAATGTCAGGTGATTAGCGCTACCCGGGCTTACGCGATCATTGTGGGAGCGGCCTTGTGTCGCGAAAGGGCCGCAAAGCGGCCCCGGCGATTCTGGCAGTGTCGTTGAGATCCTGGGGCCGCTTCGCGGCCCTTTCGCGACACAAGGCCCCACATGGACCGCGCCGCTGCAAGACCTATACAGAACCCGCGAATGAGCGGCAAAGCCGACCCCGGGTTATATCAGCTGCGCTCAGGCTGGAAGCGCACCACGAAGCCCTTGAGGCTGTTCTGGCGGTTGATGGCGTCACGCACGCGCTCGGCCTCGGCCCGCTCGATCAGCGGCCCCACGTACACCCGGTTCATGCCACCCGCCGAGCGGATATAGGCGTTGTAACCCTGGCTACGCAAGGTTTGCTGCAGCTTTTCGGCCCCGGCACGGTTGGACAGGCTGGCCAACTGGATCGACCAGCTGACCGGCAGGCCATTGACGTCGATCTTCGATGGCGCCGCCGGCGCGGCCGGCTTGACTGCCGGCTGAGGCTCGACCTTGGCCACGGGCGCCTGCGGCTTGACGGGCTGAGGCTGAGGCTGCACCTGCGCCTGAGGCTGGGTCTGCGGTGACGGGGTAATCGGCTGGCTGGGCGTGCTCGCCGGCGCGGTGGACTCGTCCACCACCACCGGTGGCTGTTGCGGCTCTTGCGCAATGGCCTGCGGCTCCGGCACGGCAACCGGCTCCACCTTCACTTCCGGCAGGCTTGGCATGGCCGGCGCCTGCGGGGCCTCGACGCGCACCTGACGCATCTCGTCCTCGCGGGTGAACAGCATCGGCAGGAAAATCACCGCCAGCGCCACCAGCACCAACGCACCCACCATGCGCTGTTTCATCCCTTTATCCAGCACTGCCATCTACTCCACCCTCCTGGGCGTGCCGCTCCAGCCATTCCAGTGCCTGGGCAACACAGAAAAACGAACCGAACAGCAAGATCTGGTCATCCGCCGTTGCCTGCGCGCATTGCCCTTCAAGGGCAGCATCGACGCTGGCATAAGACTTCACCGCAGCGCCGACGTTCGTCAAGGCCGTGGCCAGCTCCGCAGCCGGGCGGCTGCGCGGGGTATCCAGTGGCGCCACCGCCCAGTCGTCGACCAGCCCCTGCAGCGGCGCGACAACACCGTCCAGGTCCTTGTCGGCGAGCAGGCCGAACACCGCCAGGCGGCGCCCCTTCAGCGGCCGCGCCGCCAGGCGCCGGGCCAGGTACTCCGCGGCGTGCGGGTTGTGCCCGACATCCAGCAACAGCTCCACCTGCTTGCCCTGCCAGCTCAGCAGGCGACGGTCGAGGCGACCCGTGATACGGGTATCCAGCAGCGCCTGGCGAATCTGCCCGGCGTCCCAGGGCAGGCCCATCAGCAGGTAGGCCTGCAGGGCCAGCGTGGCGTTTTCCATGGGCAGGTCGAGCAAAGGCAGGCCACGCAGCTCTACCTGCGCACCATCAGCCGCAGTACCCCGCCAGTTCCAGCTGCCAGCGGCACTGGCCAGGTCGAAGTCACGACCACGCAGGAACAGCGGCGCAGCCAGTTCGGCGGCCTTGTCCAGCAGCGGCCGAGGCGGATCCAGGTCACCGCACAGTGCCGGTTTGCCCTGACGGAAGATGCCGGCCTTCTCGAAGGCCACCAGCTCGCGGGTATCACCCAGGTAATCGACATGGTCGACGCCGATGCTGGTCACCAGGGCCAGGTCGGCATCCACCACGTTCACGGTGTCCAGGCGGCCACCAAGGCCCACTTCCAGTACCACGGCATCCAGCTGCGACTGGTAGAACAACCAGAACGCGGCCAGGGTGCCCATCTCGAAGTAGGTCAGGGAAATATCGCCTCGCGCCGCCTCGACGGCGGCGAAGGCTTCGCACAGGCGCTCATCGCTGGCCTCTTGGCCATCGATCAGCACCCGCTCGTTGTAACGCAACAGGTGCGGCGAGCTGTACACGCCGACCTTGAGCCCCTGGGCACGCAGCAGCGAGGCCACGAAGGCGCAGGTCGAGCCCTTGCCGTTGGTGCCGGTCACCGTCACCACGCGTGGCGCCAGCTTGCCCAGCGCCAGCCGGGCAAGCACCTTCTGCGAACGCTCCAGGCCCATGTCGATGGCCGAGGGGTGCAACTGCTCGAGGTAGGCGAGCCATTCGCCCAGGGATCGTTGTTTCATCACGCGACGGCAGCCGCCTCACGCGCTTGCTCCGGGGTTTCCTGGCCGGTCATCTGCGCCAGCAGGCGGGCCAGACGCGGGCGCAGCTCGCCACGGGAGATGATCAGGTCGATGGCGCCGTGCTCCAGCAGGAACTCGCTGCGCTGGAAGCCTTCCGGCAGCTTCTCGCGCACGGTCTGCTCGATCACGCGCGGGCCGGCGAAGCCGATCAGTGCCTTTGGCTCGCCGACGATCACGTCACCGAGCATGGCCAGGCTGGCGGAAACACCACCGTACACAGGGTCGGTCAGTACCGAGATGAACGGGATGCCTTCTTCGCGCAGGCGCGCCAGCACGGCCGAGGTCTTGGCCATCTGCATCAGCGAGATCAGCGCTTCCTGCATGCGTGCACCGCCCGAGGCGGAGAAACAGACCATCGGGCAGCGGTGCTCCAGGGCATAGTTGGCCGCGCGCACGAAGCGCTCGCCGACGATGGCACCCATGGAACCGCCCATGAACGAGAACTCGAAGGCGCTGACCACGATCGGCATGCCCATCAGGGTGCCGCTCATGGAGATCAGGGCGTCCTTCTCGCCGGTCTGCTTCTGCGCGCCGGTCAGGCGGTCCTTGTACTTCTTGCCATCACGGAACTTCAGGCGGTCGACCGGCTCCAGGTCGGCGCCCAGTTCGGCACGGCCATCGGCGTCGAGGAAGATGTCGATGCGCGCACGTGCGCCGATGCGCATGTGGTGGTTGCACTTGGGGCAGACATCCAGGGTCTTTTCCAGCTCCGGACGATACAGCACGGCCTCGCAGGCCGGGCACTTGTGCCACAGGCCTTCAGGCACCGAGCTCTTCTTCACCTCGGAACGCATGATCGAAGGGATCAGTTTGTCGACTAACCAGTTGCTCATGCTTTCTTTCTCCAGTATTGGCAGGCGTGGGCCGGTGTCGCCGGCCCTGCCCTGCCCTTGAGCTCAAAATCTTTTATGAAACGATGATGGACCGGCCGCCGGGACTTCCCGCGCGCCACCCCACCGCTAATGTGTTGTCTTGCCGCCACAGGCGCAGGCGGCTGCCCCGCAGGGCTGCGAAAGCTATGGACGATGGCGCGCAGCCAGCCGTCACATCTGCCATCACGCCTGTTTCACCGCATGCATGAATGCCTCGATCTTCGCCGCGTCCTTGATGCCCTTGGCTTGCTCCACGCCGCCACTGACATCCACCGCGTACGGCCGCACCTGGGCGATGGCCTGGCCGACATTGTCGGCAGACAACCCGCCCGCCAGGATGATCGGCTTGCTCAGGCGCGCCGGCACCAGCGACCAGTCGAACGCTTCACCGGTGCCTCCGGGTACGCCTGGCACATAGGTGTCCAGCAGAATGCCGCGGGCACCGGCGTAAAGCTGGCAGGCCGCCTCCAGGTCGTCGCCCGGGCGCACGCGCAGGGCCTTGATCCAGGGGCGGTGGTAGCCTTCGCAGTCCTGCGGGGTTTCATCGCCGTGGAACTGTAGCAGGTCCAGCGGAACCACTTCGAGGATCTCGTTCAGCTCGCAGCGCGAAGCGTTGACGAACAGCCCGACCGTGGTCACGAACGGTGGCAGCTCGGCGATGATCGCCCGCGCCTGGCGCACGTCCACGGCGCGCGGGCTCTTCGCATAGAAGACGAGGCCGATGGCATCGGCGCCCGCTTCGGCAGCGGCCAGTGCGTCTTCGATGCGGGTAATCCCGCAGATCTTGCTGCGAACATTGCTCATGGACAGCGAACCCTGCTTGTTACGGTGAAAGGCCGGATGTTAGCAAATGACTTTTCGCCCGTCAGTCTGCCAATGCCTCGTAGCCGGTCAAAAAGTGTGGGCCGATGTAACGCTTGGGCAGCGCGTATTCCTCGGGGTACTCCACCTGCACCAGGTAGAGCCCGTACGGGTGCGCCGTTACCCCGCCTTCGCGGCGGTTGCGCCCCTCCAGCACCTCACGCGCCCAGGTGACCGGGCGTTCTCCGGCACCAATGGTCATCAGTACACCGGCGATGTTACGCACCATGTGGTGCAGGAAGGCCGTGGCACGCACATCCAGCACGATCATCTGGCCATGGCGGGTGACGCGCAGGTGGTAGATGTGCTTGATCGGCGACTTGGCCTGGCACTGGCTGGCGCGGAAGGCACTGAAGTCATGGGTGCCGAGCAGGTACTGCGCGGCTTCGGCCATGCGTTCGACATCCAGCGGGCGGTGGTTCCAGGTGACTTCCTCGGCCAGGTGCGCCGGGCGGATCGGGTCGTTGTAGATGACGTAGCGGTAACGCCGGGCGCAGGCCTTGAAGCGGGCATGAAAGTCGGCCGGCATCGGCTGCGACCAGACCACGCTGATGTCATGGGGCAGGTTGAAGTTGGTGCCCATGGTCCAGGCGCGCTCATCGCGCACGGCGCGGGTGTCGAAGTGCACGATCTGCCCGCAGCCATGCACGCCGGCGTCGGTGCGCCCGGCGCAGATTACCGAGATCGGCTCGTTGGCCACCTTGGACAGGGCCTGCTCCAGGGCCTGCTGGACACTGGGCACGCCACTGGCCTGGCGCTGCCAGCCACGATAGCGCGCGCCTTTGTATTCCACGCCCAGGGCGATGCGGGAGTAGCCTTCGGCCGCGGACTCGGCGGCGGCGGTGTCGATGATGTCCAAGAGCATGAAACCTGTGGGGTGTACGGAATGGCGGGGATTATAACGACAACGGCAGCCGTGTAGGGCTGCCGTTGAATATGCACTGCCTTTCAGGGCCTCTTCGCGGGTAAACCCGCTCCCACAGGGCCCGCACAGAATTCGGACCTGTGATGAACCTGTGGGAGCGGGTTTACCCGCGAAGAGGCCGGAGCAGGCAACCTCAGACCAGCCGGGAGAGCATGTCCTCGGCTTCCTGGCGCTGGCTGTCGTCGCCATCCTTGACCACTTCATCGAGGATGTCGCGCGCGCCCTGGTTGTCGCCCATGTCGATATAGGCGCGGGCCAGGTCAAGCTTGGTGGCCACTTCGTCGCTACCGGAGAAAAAGTCGAAGTCCAGGTCGTCCAGTGGCTCGGGCTCTGGCTGGGCAACCGCGTCTTCACTGGTGAAGTGCGGCTCCAGCGACGGCGATTCGAGGCTCTGCGACAGCTTGTCCAGTTCGGCGTTGACGTCGTTCAGCTCCGAGGCAAAGCTCTTGGCTGCCGGCGAATCATCTTCCAGCGACAGCGAAAGATCGAAGTCGGATGGCAGGTCGAACTCGGAAAGCGGGTCGAACGCTGGCTCGCTGTCGAAGGCAGCCAGCTCGGCGGCGACATCCACCGGGGCTTCGTCCACCGCTGCCGGGGCGGCCGGGACAACCGGTTCGCTGACGTCGAGGTCGAAGTCGGACAGGTCCACAGCGGGCTGTGTCTCGGCCTGGGCCAGCATGGCCTCGAACTCGGCGTCGGCGTCGGCCTGCAGCTCGGCATCCACGGCAAACGGCTCGTCTTCCGGCTGAGCCGTTTCCAGCACCGGCTCATCCAGTACCGGCTCGTCGATTCCAGGTTGCTGGGCCACCGATTCGTCCAGCAGCGGCGCCGCCAGCGGGTCTTGCTCGGGCAGGTCGTCACCCAGGCTCAGGTCGAAGGCACTGTCCAGGTCCTGCTCGTCCAGGCCCGGCGCATCGAGGGTCGGCACTTCATCGAAGGCATCCAGCTCAGCATCCAGATCAACTTCGGGCTCGAGCACTGCCTCAGGTTCCGCCTGGGCAACGGCCTCTGGTTCAACCGCCACCTCTGGCTCGAACGCCGGCTCTTCCTCGGGTGCCACGTCGGCAACCACTGGCGTTTCAGGCTGATCCTGCAGCAGCTCCTGCACGTACTGCTCATCCATCTCGGCAGCCAGGGCCGCCGCGCCCAGGCCGGCAGCGGCCAGGCCGAGCATGGCCGGGTAGCGCTCTTTCAGCCCGGCAACCGCTGCACTGTTCTGCTCGCTGGCCGGCAGCTTGCGTTCCTGCTCGACGAACGCGCTCTGGTCACCCTGGCGGGCGTACACATCCATCAGTTTCAGGCGCAGGTCGTCACGCTGCGGCGCGGCGGCCACGGCAGGCTCCAGCAGGTCGGTAGCGCGGTTCAGGCGGCCTTCGGCCACGCATTGCTCGACCTCCGCCAGCAGCGCGGCGTGGGGGTCGGCTTGCGGTTCAGGTTGCGCTTCGACGGCGGGTGCCGATGTTTTTTCCGCGGCGGTGGCGGCGGCAGCCGAAGCAGCGACCACGGCCGGCGACAGGGTCACGCTCGGGGCCGAGACCTCGACGCCATCGAAGCTTGCGCTATCGCTGTCGAAGCCTGCGCCCTGCTCTTCTTCCAGCGCCCGCGCCATGCGCAGGTGCTTTTCAGCCTCCTGCTGGGCCTTGCGCTTGCGCGCCAGCAGCAACAGCAGAAGCAGCAGTACGAGGAAGGCACTACCGGCAATCAGCCCAAGCAGCAGCGGGCTGCCCATGATTTCGTCGACCAGGCTGCCAGGCTGGCCGGCAGGTGCGGCCTCGGCGGCGGGCGCCGGCTTGTGTGCGGTATCGACGGCGGCAGGTGCAGGCTTGGCGACCGGCTGGGCCGGCGCCGCCGCACCCTGGGCTTCAAGGCGGGCCAGCTGGTTGTTCTTCAGCTCGATCAGACGCTGCAGCTTGTCCAGCTGGCTCTGCAGGTCGGCCATGCGGCTCTTGAGCTCTTCGTTGTCGCGACGGCTGGTGTCCAGGCTTTCCTGGGCCACCGCCAACTTGTCGTTGAGGGCCTTGGCCTGGTCGGCACCGGCTTGGTTGCCTGGGCTGACCAGGCGCAGGTTGTCGCCCTGGGCGATACGCGCCGGTGCTGCCTCGGCGGCACCGCGACGGGTGGCGTCCAGCTGGCGGGCACGCGGGCCCAGGCGGCGGCCTTCACGCCAGGCGGCATATTGCTCGGCCACCTCAGCGGTCGCCTCGCCCTGCGCGATATTCTGGATCTGCTGCTGGTCGGGCAGGCGCAGCACCTGGCCAACCTTCAGCTGGTTGATGTTGTTGCCGATGAAGGCGTCCGGGTTCAGCGCCTGGATCGCGATCATGGTCTGCTGGATCGAACCACCCTGGGTGTTGCGCGCGGCAATCTGCCACAAGGTGTCGCGGCGTTGGGTGGTGTAGCTGCCGGCAGCAGTCACCGCTGGCGCGACATTGCCTGCCGCCGGTTTGTCGCCCTGGGCCTTGGCCTGGTCGAGCAGCACGCTGTAGTCACGCAACAGGCGGCCCTGCGGCCACATCACCTGGACCAGGAACTTTACCACCGGTTCAGGCAGCGGCTGGCTGGAGGTAACCCGCAGCACGCTCTTGCCGTTGGGGTTGATCACCGGCGTGAAGGTGAGGTCTTCGAGGTACGTCGGCAGCGCCACCCCGGCCTTGCTGAACTCTTCCGGCGGCGCCAGGCTCGGCGCCACTTCGGCGGCGGTGAGGTCGCGCACGTCGAGCAGCTCGATCTCGGCGTCCAGGGGCTGGTTCTGTGCCGACTTGAGGGTCAGCTCCCCCAGGCCCAGGGCATTCGCCATGCCCGACGACAGCGCCGATGCTGCAGCCATGGCCAGAACCAGTTTGCGAATTCGAAGCATGACCTCTTCCCTTGTATAAAGCGTCCTGAAACCTGCATGCGGAGCAGGACAATAGTGCTCGCCAGTATCTTTTACGGCATGTGTTTAATCAACAATTGCGCCACTTGCACGGCATTGAGCGCGGCACCTTTGCGCACGTTGTCGGTGGTCAGCCAGAGGTTGAGCTGCTGGTCTTCATCAACACCGTGCCGTACACGACCAACATAGACCACGTCCTGGCCTACTGCGTCGCCTACCGGGGTCGGATAATCATCGCGCTCCACCAGTTCGACGCTGTCGGCCGCCTCGAGGGCCTGATTGACCGCGTCCAGGTCTACCGGGCGACGGCTCTGCACCGCCACACTGAAGCTATCGCCGAAAAACACCGGGACTTGAACGCAGCTCACGGAAATCTTCAGTTCCGGCAGGCCCAGCAGCACGCGCAGCTCGCTGACCAGGCGGCGCTCCAGGGCCGTGTGGCCTTGCTCATCGGCGGCTCCGACCTGGGCCAGCATGTTGAACGCCACCTGGCGATCGAAGAAGCGCGGCTCCAGGGGGCGGGCATTGAGCAACTCGGCGGTTTGCCGGGCGAGTTCGTTGACCGCTTCACGGCCTTGTGCGGACACCGCCAGCGCGGCCATTACCTGCACCCGCTCGATATCCAGCAGGCCTTTGAGCGGTGCCAGTGCAACGGCCAGGGCAACCGCGGCCGAGCACGGGCTGACGATGCGGGCGGGCAATGCCAGGCTGGCCAGGCGTTCGGCGTTGGCTTCTGGCACTAGGGCGAGGGCGTCGTCCAGGCCAGCGGACAGGTCGATGACCGTGCAGCCTGCCTGCAGCGCCTTGCTGGCAAGGCTGCGGCTGACGGCGGCGCCTGCGGCGAAGAAGGCCAGCTTGACCTGGGCGAAGTCGAAGCTGTCCACTTCACGCACCTTCAGCTTCTTGCCGGCGAACATCACGCTGCTGCCCGCCGATTCCATGCTGGCCAGCAGGTGCAGGGTGGCGACCGGGAAATCCAGCTCTTCGAGGATCTGCACCAGGGCTTCACCGACGCTGCCGGTGGCGCCGACGACGGCGATGTCCAAAGGGTGTGTCATGGAAGGGATCCTTTTGCTGAAAACGGCGGGGGGCGGCACTTTACTCGGATTGTAGAGTTTTGTCTGTGCTGGCCCAAACCTAGAGCTGCGCTGCGCTGCGCTGCGCCGCTCTTGCTCTTGCTCTTGCTCTTGCTCTTGCTCTTGATCTTGATCTTGATCTTGATCTTGATCTTCGCGACTTCAGGAGGCCGAGCAGAGGGCTTGCGGAGGGAGGTGACGGGCATGGATGCCCGTCAAGCGCTGAGGCCCCATGGATGGGGCCTGCAGCGCGTACTCCCGGGAGCAAGACCGGCGCGAGGGAACCCCGGAGCGCAGCGCAGGGGCCGGATGATGGGAGCGCAGCGTTTTTTGGTTACTTTTTGCCGCGTTTGGCAAAAAGTGACTCGCCGTAAGGGCGAAAAGGTGAGTCAGCGTCGCCATCGCAAACGGACTGTTCGCCATATCAAAACCGTCGCTTAAGCTTTTTGGCTTTTTGGATGCGGGCATTCACATCGAGTAGGCATTCATTCGCGATGGTGGCGCTTAATCACCTTTCCGCCCTTACGGCGGGTCCCTTTTTGTCGTGGCAAAAAGGAACCAAAAACCGTCGGCTCCCATCATCCGGCCCCTGCGCTTCGCTCCGGGGTACCCTCGCTACGGGCCTGCTCCCGGGAGTACGCGCTGCAGGCCCCATCCATGGGGCCTCAGCGCTTGACGGGCATCCATGCCCGTCACCTCCCTCCGCAGTCCCTTCGCTCGGCCTCCTGAAGTCGCAATCGGCGGCGCCTGAACTATCGCGCGCCTAGAAGCAAAAGCAAAAGCAAAAGCAAAAGCAAAAGCAAAAGCAAAAGCAAAAGCAAAAGCAAAAGCAAAAGCAAAAGCAGAGAAGAGCCGGGCCGGCTGGGATGGATCGGAAATAAAAAAACCCGCGCTGTCACCAGCGCGGGTTTTCGGTCAGACCGAAACGATCAACGCTCCAGCAGAATCCGCAGCATGCGACGCAGCGGCTCGGCCGCGCCCCACAGCAGCTGGTCACCTACGGTGAACGCGCCCAGGTACTGGGAACCCAGGTTCAGCTTGCGCAGGCGGCCAACCGGGATGTTCAGGGTGCCGGTAACCTTGGTCGGGCTCAGCTCCTGCATGCTGATTTCACGCTGGTTAGGCACCAGCTTCACCCAAGGGTTGTGCTGGCTGATCATGCCTTCGATGTCGGCCAGCGGCACGTCCTTGTTCAACTTGATGGTCAGCGCCTGGCTGTGGCAACGCATGGCGCCGATGCGCACGCAGATGCCGTCGACCGGGATCGGGCTCTTGAAGCGGCCGAGGATCTTGTTGGTCTCGGCCTGGGCCTTCCACTCTTCACGGCTCTGTCCGTTCGGCAGTTCCTTGTCGATCCACGGGATCAGGCTGCCAGCCAGCGGCACGCCAAAGTTCTCGGTCGGGAAGGCTTCGCTGCGCATGGTCTCGGCAACCTTGCGGTCGATGTCGAGGATGGCGCTGGCCGGGTTGGCCAGGTCATCGGCAACGGCAGCATGGGTAGCACCCATCTGCTTGATCAGCTCGCGCATGTTCTGCGCGCCGGCACCCGAGGCCGCCTGGTAGGTCATGGCGCTCATCCACTCGACCAGGCCGGCTTCGAACAGGCCACCCAGGCCCATCAGCATCAGGCTGACGGTGCAGTTGCCGCCGATGTAGTTCTTGGTGCCCGCGTCCAGCTGCTGGTCGATGACCTTGCGGTTGACCGGGTCGAGGATGATCACCGCGTCATCCTGCATGCGCAGGGACGAGGCGGCGTCGATCCAGTAACCCTGCCAGCCGGCTTCACGCAGCTTGGGGAAGACCTCGTTGGTGTAGTCGCCGCCCTGGCAGGTCAGGATCACGTCGAGGGTCTTGAGTTCTTCAATCGAATAAGCGTCCTTGAGCGGAGCTGTATCCTTGCCCACGTTCGGGCCCTGGCCGCCAACATTGGAGGTGGTGAAGAACACCGGCTCGATGAGGTCGAAATCCTGCTCCTCCAGCATCCGCTGCATGAGCACGGAACCGACCATACCGCGCCAACCGATCAGACCTACACGTTTCATCGCAACTACACCTTTGCTAAAAGTGGGCCGCCACCGGGAATTTTGGGTGGCGGGCCAGAGAGATTACAGATTCCGCAGCGCTGCGACTACTGCGTCGCCCATTTCCTGCGTACCAACTTTGCGGCAGCCTTCCGAGAAGATGTCGCCGGTGCGCAGGCCCTGGTCCAGGACCAGGCTCACGGCCTTCTCGATCGCCTCGGCGGCAGCCGACTGATTGAAGCTGTAACGCAGCATCATCGACACCGACAGGATGGTCGCCAGCGGGTTGGCGATGCCAAGGCCTGCGATGTCCGGTGCCGAGCCGTGGCACGGCTCGTACATGCCCTTGTTGTCGGCATCCAGCGACGCCGAAGGCAGCATGCCGATGGAACCGGTCAGCATGGAAGCTTCATCCGACAGAATGTCACCGAACATGTTGTCGGTCACCATCACATCGAACTGCTTGGGCGCACGCACCAGCTGCATGGCGGCGTTGTCGACGTACATGTGGCTAAGTTCCACATCCGGGTAGTCCTTGGCCACGTCCTCGACCACTTCACGCCACAGCTGGCTGGAAGCCAGGACGTTGGCCTTGTCCACCGAGCACAGCTTCTTGCCACGCACGCGGGCCATGTCGAAGCCGACACGGGCGATGCGGCGCACTTCGCTTTCGCTGTACGGCAGGGTGTCGTAGGCCTGGCGCTCGCCGTTTTCCAGCTCGCGCTGGCCACGCGGGGCACCGAAGTAGATACCGCCGGTCAGCTCACGGACGATGAGGATGTCCAGGCCGGAAACGATCTCTGGCTTGAGCGACGAGGCATCGGCCAGTTGCGGGTAGAGGATGGCCGGGCGCAGGTTGGCGAACAGGCCCAGTTGCGAACGGATTTTCAGCAGGCCGCGCTCGGGGCGGATGTCACGCTCGATCTTGTCCCACTTCGGCCCGCCCACTGCGCCCAGCAGCACGGCATCGGCCTTGCGCGCACGCTCCAGGGTCTCGTCGGCCAGCGGTACGCCGTGCTTGTCGATGGCGGCACCACCGATCACATCGTGCTCCAGGCTGAAGCCGAGCTGGAACTTGTCGTTGGCCAGCTCCAGCACCTTGACCGCCTCGGCCATGATTTCCGGGCCGATACCGTCACCTGGGAGAATCAGAATCTGCTTGCTCATGCTTTCCTCTATCCAATCACGCGGTGCGGCCAAGCGGGCCCCACCGAAAAGTTCTTAACGCTCGGCCCACAACACCAGCACATCGGTGCTGAACGAACCATCGGCCTCGATCTGGTAATACTGCCGTACTTCTTCACCCATGGCTTGCTGCAATTGGCGAATTGCCACGCGCATTGGCTCGGGGGTGCGCATGCGCTCGACCCAGCTGGAAAACTCCAGGCGCAGCGGCTGGCGGGCGTGGCTGCGTACATGCAGGCCAGCCTCGCTGACCTGGCGTTGCCATTCGGCGGCGGAATAATCGCGCACGTGGCTGGTGTCGCGCAGTACTTCGACCGTTTGCAGGTAGGTGTCGAGCAGCGGGCTGCCCGGCGACATCACGTCGATGAACGCTGCCACACCACCCGGCTTGAGCACCCGGCGCACTTCGCGCAGGGCCAGGCCCAGGTCACTCCAGTGGTGGGCCGAGTAGCGGCTGAAGACGAAGTCGAACGAAGCGTCGGCGAACGGCAGGCGTTCGGCGGCACCGCGCTCGGTGGTGATATTAGCCAGGCCGCGCTCGGCGGCGGCACTGGCGACCACGTCGAGCATGGCCTGGGAGAGGTCGTAGGCGACCACTTCGGCGGCCAACGGAGCGACGTGGAAGCTGACATGACCGGCGCCGCAGCCCAGGTCCAGCACGCGGGCATGGCCCTGCCCCGCCAGCGCGGCCTGCAGCAGGGCAAATTCACTGCCCTGGGCGTGCACGGCGCTGCTGAGGTAGGCGCTGGCCTGTTCGCCGAACTGGCGTTGGACCACATCGGTGTGCTGGGTGCTGGTCATGTCTCGATCCTTCTGGTTTCGGGTTGTCTCTACTGGCCCTATCGCCGGCAAGCCAGCTCCCACAGAGAACCTACAGCCTTCAGACCTGTGGAGTTCCTGTGGGAGCTGGCTTGCCGGCGATGAGGCCAGCAAACCCAACTACATCATTCAGGCATCCCGGAACAGCCAAGGCTGCCCGGCGCGGTGCTTGCCTTCGAAGGCCTTGATCGCATCGCTGTCCTGCAGGGTCAGGCCGATGTCGTCCAGGCCGTTGAGCAGGCAGTGCTTGCGGAACGCATCGATCTCGAAGTGCAGCACCTTGCCATCCGGACGGGTCACCGCCTGCGCCTGCAGGTCGATGGTCAGCTGATAGCCCGGAATGGCTTCGACCTGCTTGAACAGCTCGTCGACTTCCTCGTCGCTGAGGATGATCGGCAGCAAGCCGTTCTTGAAGCTGTTGTTGAAGAAGATGTCGGCAAAGCTCGGCGCGATCACGCTGCGGAAGCCGTACTCGTCCAGCGCCCATGGGGCGTGCTCACGGCTGGAGCCGCAACCGAAGTTCTCCCGCGCCAGCAACACGCTGGCACCCTGGTAGCGTTCGTGGTTGAGCACGAACTCCTTGTTCAACGGGCGCTTGCTGTTGTCCTGGTAAGGCTGGCCCACATCCAGGTAACGCCACTCGTCGAACAGGTTGGGGCCGAAGCCGGTGCGCTTGATCGACTTCAAAAACTGCTTGGGGATGATCTGGTCGGTGTCGACGTTGGCACGGTCCAACGGCGCGACGAGGCCAGTGTGCTGGGTAAAGGCTTTCATGCTGCGCTCCCTTGGATCAACTCGCGGACATCGATGAAGTGGCCGGTCACCGCGGCGGCGGCGGCCATGGCCGGGCTGACCAGGTGGGTACGGCCACCGGCACCCTGACGGCCTTCGAAGTTGCGGTTGGAGGTGGACGCGCAGTGCTCGCCGCTTTCCAGGCGGTCCGGGTTCATCGCCAGGCACATCGAGCAGCCTGGTTCACGCCATTCGAAACCGGCTTCGAGGAAGATCTTGTCCAGGCCTTCCCGCTCGGCCTGGGCCTTGACCAGGCCCGAGCCCGGCACCACCAGCGCCTGCTTGACGTTGGCAGCGACCTTGCGGCCCTTGGCGATTTCGGCGGCGGCGCGCAGGTCTTCGATGCGCGAGTTGGTGCACGAGCCGATGAATACGCGGTCGAGCTTGATATCGGTGATCGCCTGGTTGGCGGCGAGGCCCATGTACTTGAGGGCACGCTCGATCGAACCACGCTTGATCAGGTCAGGCTCGGCAGCCGGGTCCGGCACGCGCTGGTCGACGGCGAGGACCATCTCCGGCGAAGTGCCCCAGCTGACCTGCGGCTTGATTTGCGCAGCGTCGAGCTCGACCACGGTGTCGAACACCGCATCAGCGTCGGAAACCAGGCCTTTCCAGGCTTCGACCGCCTGCTTCCACTGCTCGCCCTTCGGCGCGTACGGGCGGCCTTCGACATAGGCAACGGTGGTGTCGTCCACCGCCACCAGGCCTACGCGGGCACCGGCTTCGATGGACATGTTGCAGATGGTCATGCGGCCTTCCATCGACAATTCGCGGATGGCGCTGCCAGCAAATTCCATGGCGTGGCCGTTACCACCGGCAGTACCGATCTTGCCGATCACGGCCAGGACGATGTCCTTGGCGGTAACGCCGGCAGGCAGCTGGCCTTCCACGCGCACCAGCATGTTCTTCATCTTCTTTGCGACCAGGCATTGGGTAGCGAGCACGTGCTCTACTTCGGAGGTGCCGATGCCGTGGGCCAGGGCACCGAAGGCGCCGTGGGTGGAAGTGTGCGAGTCACCGCAGACCACGGTCATGCCAGGCAAGGTGGCACCCTGCTCCGGGCTGATGACATGGACGATACCCTGACGCTCGTCATTCATCTTGAATTCGACGATGCCGTATTCGTCACAGTTCTCGTCGAGGGTCTGCACCTGCAGGCGCGACACCTGGTCGACGATGGCCTCGATACCGCCCTTGCGCTCTGGCGTGGTCGGCACGTTGTGGTCCGGCGTGGCGATGTTGGCATCGATGCGCCAGGGTTTGCGGTTGGCCAGGCGCAGGCCTTCGAAGGCCTGGGGCGACGTCACTTCGTGGATGATGTGACGGTCGATGTAGATCAAGGACGAGCCGTCATCACGGCGCTTGACCTCATGGGCTTCCCAGAGTTTGTCGTAGAGCGTTTTGCCAGCCATCAGACTGTTCCTCATCAGCGTCTTTCTATGCCAAAGACCCCTTGGCTTGTGCGGTCGATGCTAGGGGGTTAAATTGAATAACTCAAATTCATAATTTTTATGCTTTGGATAACCCACAGGAATACAATCCCATGGATCTGGCGAACCTTGGCGCCTTCATCGCGATTGCCGAAACCGGTAGCTTTTCCGGGGCGGCCGACCGCCTGTTCCTGACCCAACCGGCCGTCAGCAAGCGCATCGCCGGGCTGGAACAGCAACTGGATGTGCGCCTGTTCGACCGGCTGGGCCGCGAGGTGACCCTGACCGAGGCCGGACGCGCCTTGCTGCCCCGCGCCTACCAGATCCTCAACGTCCTCGATGATACCCGGCGCGCACTGACCAATTTGACCGGGGAAGTGAGTGGTCGGCTGACCCTGGCCACCAGCCACCATATCGGCTTGCACCGCCTTCCCCCGCTATTGCGGGCTTTCACTCGGGAATACCCGGCAGTGGCGCTGGATATTCAGTTCATGGATTCGGAACAGGCCTACGACGAAATCCTCCATGGCCGCGCCGAGATTGCCGTTATCACCCTGGCGCCCGAGCCGCACCACCTGGTCAAGGCCGTGCCGGTGTGGGACGACGCCCTGGACTTCGTCGCCGCCCCCGAGCACCCGCTGGCCAACAACCATACGGTCAGCCTGGCCGATGTCGCCCGCCACCCGGCCGTGTTCCCCGGCGGCAACACCTTTACCCACCATATTGTCCAGCGCCTGTTCGAAAGCCAGGGCCTGACGCCGAACATCGCCATGAGCACCAACTATCTGGAAACCATCAAGATGATGGTGTCGATCGGCCTGGCCTGGAGCGTGCTGCCGCGCACCATGCTCGACGAACAGGTTGCACCCATCGCCTTGCCGGGCATACAGCTGTCACGCCAGCTAGGCTACATTTTGCACACGGAGCGTACGCTATCGAACGCGGCCAGGGCATTCATGGCCCTGCTCGACAGCCACGCAGGGCCCGCCTGACCGGTCGTCAGCCCGGTATTGCCACCTCCAAGGACGCGTCACACGCCAAAGGTCTGGTACCGATGCCCAAATCAGCGAATCGCTTTTTGCGCCTGCCGCGCATACCTGCGGCCGACCCTCAGGAGTCCGAGCAGGCCTGGCAGAACGCCCCGCAACTGCTGGCCGCGCTCAACGGCGCGCGGCTGGGGGCCTGGCTATGGGATATCGAAAGCGGCCGGGTCAGCTGGTCACGGGGCACCCAGGCCCTGTTCGGCTTCGACCCGCAGCGCCCCCTGCCCGCCGATGTCGATTACCTCGACCTGCTACCCGAGGAAGACCGCGCGCGTACACGCCAGGTGTTCCAGGCAGTGTTCAACGGCGAACCGGTAGAACAGGCCATGCGCCACCGTATCCGCTGGCCGGACGGTAGCCTGCACTGGCTGGAGATCAACGGCAGCCTGACCCACGACCCGAACGGCCGGCCGCAGATGATCGGGGTGATCCGCGAAATCACCCGCCAGCGCGAGCGGGAAACGGCGCTGATCAATTCGGAAAAACGCTTCGCCACCCTGTTCCACCTCAGCCCAAATGCCATTTTGCTCACCCGCCGCCACGACGGCATGATCTTCGAGGTCAATCAGCACTTCGAAGACATGTTCGGCTGGCCCGGCAGCCAGGTGATCGGCAAGACCAGCCTGGAACTGGGCCTGTGGGTCAACCCCGAACAGCGCCATCAGGTGCTGGAATCGACCCGGGCCAACAGCGGCCCGCTGATCCTCGAGGTGCAGTTCCGCGCCATCAGCGGCAAGGTGCATGATGGCATCCTCTGCACCCAGGGCATCGAACTGGAAGGCGTGACCTTCCTCATCAGCACTTTCGTCGACACCACCGAACGCAAGCGCGCCGAGCAGGCCCTGAAGGACAGCCAGGAGCGCCTGGACCTGGCCCTGGACTCGGCACAGCTGGGCACCTGGGACTGGCATATTCCCAGCGGCATGCTTTACGGTTCGGCGCGAGCCGCTCAGCTGCACGGCCTGCCGCCCATCCCGTTTCACGAATCGTTCGACGCGTTTTTCGAAGGGGTCCCGGAGCAAGAGCGCAATTCGATGCGTCAGGCCTACCGCAGCCTGCGCGAAGGGCCTGCCGGCAACTACCAGATCACCTACCGGGTACAGCTGGAAAACGGCATCTCGCGCTATATCGAAAGCCGCGCCCGGCTGTACCGCGACGAACAGGGCAACCCGCTGCGCATGGCCGGCACCTTGCTCGACATCACCGACCAGGTGGAACGCGAACAGCGCCTGAGCGCTTCGGAAGAGAAGTTCGCCAGCCTGTTCCAGGTAAGCCCCGACCCAATCTGTGTCACCCGCCAGGACACCGGGCAGTTCATCGAGATCAACCCGGCGTTCACCCAGACCTTCGGCTGGGGCACCGACCAGGTGATCGGCCGCACTGCCGAGGAAATCGGCCTGTGGGCGGAGTCAGTCGAGCGCGCGCAACGCATCGAGCGGGTAATCCGCGAGCAGGCCCTGAGCAACGTCGCCGTGGTGGTCAACCACCGCAATGGCGCACCGCTGACCTGCGTGATTTCCAGCCGCCTGATCACCGTCGATGACCAGCCCTGCAGCGTCACCACCCTGCGCGACATCACCCAGCAGCAGCGCGCCGAGGCAGCGCTGAAGTCCAGCGAGGAGAAGTTTGCCAAGGCCTTCCACTCCAGCCCTGACGCCATCACCATCACCGAACGCTACAGCGGTCGCTACCTGGAAATCAACGACGGTTTCTGCCGCCTGACCGGCTACAACGCCGCCGACGTGGTCGGCCGCACGGTGTACGAGATCGGCATCTGGGCCGACGACAAGCAGCGCAGCGCCCTGCTGGCCGAGTTGCGCGAGCGTGGCCGGGTGCATCATCGCGAGATGCTCGGGCGCAACAAGCGTGGCGATATCCTTACCGTGGAGGTGTCGGTGGAGCCGATCACCCTCAACGAGGTGGACTGCCTGCTGCTGACCGCCCGCGATGTCAGCCAGCTGAAGAACGCCCAGGCACAGATTCGCCACCTGGCCTACCACGACCCGCTGACCAACCTGCCCAACCGTGCCCTGCTGATGGACCGCCTGAGCCAGCAGATCGCCCTGCTCAGGCGCCACAACCTGCGCGGCGCCCTGCTGTTCCTCGACCTTGACCACTTCAAGCACATCAACGACTCGCTGGGCCACCCGGTGGGCGACACGGTGCTGAAGATCATCACCGCGCGGCTGGAAGCCAGCGTGCGTCTGGAAGACACCGTGGCGCGCCTGGGTGGCGACGAGTTCGTGGTATTGCTCAGCGGCCTGGAAGGCAGCCGCGAGCTGGTCGAAGAGAAAGTCCGCGGGCTGGCCGACACCCTGCGCGAACTGCTGGCCGAGCCGATGTCGCTGGACGGCCAGCGCCTGCAGGTGACACCCAGCATCGGTGTGGCGCTGATCCCTGACCACGGCGCCACCCCGGCCGACCTGCTCAAGCGTGCCGATATCGCCCTGTACCGGGCCAAGGACTCCGGGCGCAACACCACCCAGCTGTTCCATACCACCATGCAGAAGGCTGCCAGCGAGCGCCTGCGCATGGAAAACGACCTGCGCCTGGCCCTGGCCCGCGGCGAGCTGGCGCTGCACTTCCAGCCACAGGTGGATGCCCGCGACAACCGCATCGTCGGCGCCGAGGTGCTGCTGCGCTGGCACCATCCGCAACTGGGTCAGCAGCCACCCGCGCAATTCATTCAGGTGCTGGAAGAAAGCGGCCTGATCCTTGAAGTTGGCAGCTGGATCCTCGACGAAGCTTGCGATGCCTGCGCGCGCATGCTCGGCGACGGGTTGATCGACGCCGATGATTTCAGCCTGTGCGTGAACATCAGCCCACGGCAGTTCCGTCAGAACGACTTTGTCGGGCGGGTACTGCGCAGCCTGGACGATTACCGCCTGCCGCGGCAGATGCTCAAGCTGGAAATCACCGAAGGCATCGTCATCCAGAACCTGGAAGACACCATCAGCAAGATGCGCGAACTGAAGCGCTACGGGGTGAGCTTTGCCATGGATGACTTCGGCACCGGCTATTCCTCGCTGACCTACCTGAAACGCCTGCCAGTGGATGCGCTGAAGATCGACCAGACTTTCGTACGCGATGCATCGGTGGACCCCAACGACGCCGAAATCGTCCGCGCCATCGTCGCCATGGCCCGCAGCCTGGACCTGGCGGTGATTGCCGAAGGGGTGGAGCTGACCGAGCAGCTGGAGTTCCTGGAACGGCTGGGGTGCCACCTGTACCAAGGGTACTTGCACAGCCGGCCGCTGCCGTTGCCGGAGTTCCGGCAGATGTTGCTGGAAGCGCCGGCGGATTACTGACCGAACGACTGACGCGACTTTGGTGACGCTGACGCAGCCCCTGTAGGAGCGGCCTTGTGTCGCGATGGGCTGCGCAGCAGCCCCGGCAATCGATGCTGGAACCAAGATTTTGGGGCTGCTGCGCAGCCCATCGCGACACAAGGCCGCTCCTACAAGGGGACCGTGGGAACGGACACAAAAAAGGGCACCCCTGGGGGTGCCCTTTTTCACATCTACACGATCAGTTCAGCGCTGGCTTGTCGCCGTTGATCGGAATGCGCTTGGCCTTGGCTTCTTCAGGCACGATGCGCAGCAGATCGATGCTGAGCAGACCATTGGCCAGGCCGGCGGCCTTGACTTCGATATGGTCGGCCAGGCGGAACGACAGCTTGAAGGCGCGCTGCGCGATACCCTGATGCAGGTAGGTCACTTCAGCAGCACCATTGTCGCGCTTGCCACCGGTCACGGTCAGGACACCTTTTTCAACCTGCAGGTCGAGGTCCTCTTCCTGGAAACCGGCTGCAGCAACCACGATGCGGTAGTGGTCATCGCCATGCTTTTCCACGTTGTAGGGCGGGTAGCTGCTACCGGCCTCGTTACGTGCCGCGGATTCGAACAGGTCGTTGAAACGGTCGAAACCAACGGAATGGCGGAACAGTGGAGCGAGAGAGAAAGCGGTGGTCATGGTCATGAACTCCTGAGATTCAGCAAGTAAGTCATTACGCGACCCGACTTCGGCATCGCGTACTCAAGAGATATGGCCGAGGGAAATGCTTTCAAGGGGGGAGCAGAAAAAATCTGGATTCCTGTGTTGGGCTTGATGGCCTCTTCGCGGGTAAACCCGCTCCCACAGGGAGCTCACACATTCCAAAACCTGCGCCGAACCTGTGGGAGCGGGTTTACCCGCGAAAGGGCCGGATCAGGCAACACAAGCCTCCGAGGAAACCGCCTCAACCCCCAGCAACCGGCTGATCCGCGCACAGTCATCCTCCCGCCGCAATTCGGAAAACAGCACAACCGCTTCGGGATAACTGCGGGTCAGCATCGCCAGCCACTGCTTCATCCGCCCCGGCGCATAGCGCGGCGACAACTTGGCCTGGGCCTGGCGCCAGAACTCGCGCAGCAATGGCAGCAGGTCGTCCCAGCTCATCGGCTGGTACTCCCGCCCGTCACGCGCCGCGGCAATCTGCAGCCCCAGGTCGGGGCGCGAAACCAGCCCACGGCCCAGCATGATGTCTTCAGCGCCACTGACCTCACGACAGCGCCGCCAGTCGTCCACGGTCCAGATCTCGCCATTGGCGAACACCGGCACCTTGACCACATCCTGCACCCGCGCCACCCACTCCCAGTGGGCCGGCGGCTTGTAGCCCTCGACCTTGGTCCGTGCATGCACCACCAGGTGCGCCGAGCCGCCTTCGGCCAGCGCCGTAGCACACTCCAGCGCGCCATCGGGGCTGTCGAAACCCAGGCGCATCTTCGAGGTGACCGGGATATGCGCCGGCACGGCACGGCGCACTTCACGCACAATGGCGTGCAGCAGCTCCGGCTCCTTGAGCAGCACCGCTCCACCACGCGACTTGTTCACGGTCTTGGCCGGGCAACCAAAGTTCAGGTCGATCACCGGCGCGCCCAACTCGCAGGCCAGCGCGGCGTTTTCCGCCAGGCACACAGGATCCGAGCCCAACAGTTGCACACGCATGGGCACCCCTGCGGCAGTCCGCGCGCCATTGCGCAACTCGGGTGCCAGCTTGTCGAACGATGAAGGCGGCAGCAGGCGGTCGCACACGCGAATGAACTCGGTGACGCACCAGTCGATACCGCCCACGCGGGTCAGCACGTCGCGCAGGATGTTGTCGACCAGCCCCTCCATGGGGGCCAGGGCAATTTGCATGTCGGGGTCTCGGCGGAAAAAGCCGGCAGTCTAACAAAAATTGCCGGTGTTTCAGGCGCCGATCAGCGCCGGGCCGTAACCGTCGAGGAACTCCGCCGGCATGCGCCTGGGCTTGCCGCTGGACAGCTCGATGCAGGCAAAGGTGGTCTGGGCGCGCAGCAAGGTCACGCCGTCGCGCGGGCGCTTGAGCTGGAAGCGCCGGGTCATGCGCAGGCGCTGGTCCCAGTCGATGATCCAGGTGGCCAGTTGCAGCTCGTCATCCTCATAGGCAGCGGCCAGGTAGTCGATTTCGTGGCGCACCACGGCCATGGCCCGGTCCAGCCGGCGATATTCAGCCAGGTCCAGGCCCAGGCGCTGGGAGTGGCGCCAGGCGCAGCGCTCCAGCCAGGTGACGTAGACCGCGTTGTTGGCGTGGCCAAGGCCGTCGATATCCTCGCTGCCAACGCGCAGGTCGATGACGAAAGGTGTTGCCAGGTCCCAGCTCATGTTCGCTTCCTTGGAGCAAAAGTGGATTTAGCAGGGACGGCCGAGGGAAAGTCCAGCCCTTCTGCACTTGCCTGCGGGGCTATGCGATCCCTGTAGGAGCGGCCTTGTGTCGCGATGGGGCGCGCAGCGGCCCCAAAATCTCAGTCCCGACACAGATTGCCGGGGCTGCTGCGCAGCCCATCGCGACACAAGGCCGCTCCTACAGGGACCGCGCCAGCCCGGGCCAGCAGCTCCAGCACCGCTGCACTCAGGCGCGGATCGGACAGCACCCGCTGGTGGCCACCCGCCTCCAGCAGCATCAGGCGGCTATCGAACCAGGCCTTGTGGATAACCTGGGCCTCATCGGCTGCCACCAACGCATCATCGGCGACATGCACCACCAGCCCAGGCAACTCCAGCTGATAACCCGTCACATCCAGCCGCGCAATCTGCATGCCCACATCCCGCTCCACCTGGCGGATGAATGCCGCCCGCGCCCGCGCCGGCAACCCCAGGCGATGGGCAAAGCCACGCAGTACGCCCAACAGCCGCGCCGGAGCGGCAATGCTGACCGCTGCCTCTGTGCGCAGCCCCATCTGCAGGGCCAGCAATACACTGGCGCCGCCCATGGAATGGCCAATAACCGCGCGCAGCGGCGGCAGTTCGGCGGCAGCCTCCAGCAGCGCTCGGGCAAACAGCACCACATTTGCCTGCTCGCCGGGCGAACGCCCATGCCCCGGCCCCTCCAGCGACACCACGGTATGCCCGGCCTGGACCAAGGTTTCGATCAACGCGGCAAACTGGGTCGGGCGCCCTTCCCAGCCGTGCATCAGCAACACGGTCGGCCCCTTGCCCCAGCGCAGGGCCGACAAGCCGAAGCGCAGGGTGATGCGCTCGGCACTGGCCAGCACGGGCAACTCCCAATCCCGTGGTGGCAGGTTGCGCGGGGTCATGAAGGCACGGCGCATCTTGCCCGCGACGTGCTCGGGGGCCAGGCGGCCCAGGGTGCCATTGACACCACGAATCCAGCTCAGGGTAGTCATCGCCATGCTCCAGGGTTAAAGCACCGCCGATTTGGCGGCGCGCAGAATACGATCAGACAGCTCGCTGGTGCCCAGGGCACGGGCCAGCGCCAGGCCGCCAACCATCAGGGCCAGGTCAGCCAAAGCCTTGTCGGCGTCCTCGGGGCGGTCGACCATGGCAGCAGCCATCAACTCGATGTGCTCGGCCAGCACCTCGCGGAAGGCCTCCGGCAGGCGCTGCATCTCACCCAGCGAGTTGGGCAGCGGGCAGGCATGCACTTCGGCATCACGGTGCTTGCGCGACAGGTAGAAGGCACTGGCCAGCGCCCGCCGCCCGGCGCCATCAAGGCTGGGGTCGATCTGCGCGAGCAAGGCGCGGCGCTCGCCCAGCAACTGACGGAACGCTTCGAGCATCAACTCGTCCTTGCTGTCGAAATGGGCGTAGAAGCCACCGACGGTCAGGCCTGCCGCCCCCATGACCTGGCTGACGCTAGGCTCGGCCGGGCCGTGCTGGATCAGCGCACTTCGCGCCGCCTCGAGAATGCGCTCGCGGGTTCTGCTCTTCTTGTCGCTCATCAGGCCACTCGCCGATCAAAATATGACGATCGAAATATTATTTACATAATATTTTTTGGCAAGCAGAATCTGCAGCCGCCTGTCGGTCGCGAAATTTTGAGTCGGGAAGAAAAACAAAAGGCCCATTCAATAATCGAATGAGCCTTAAAAGTCCCGCAAAACGCGGGTAAACGTGGCGTCCCCTAGGGGACTCGAACCCCTGTTACCGCCGTGAAAGGGCGGTGTCCTAGGCCACTAGACGAAGGGGACG
>NZ_JBIGLU010000052.1:0-27465 GCF_043658375.1 Pseudomonas sp. PsB
CCAGCAATTTCAACTATTGCGCATCAATCCTGGGGCCGCGTTGCGGCCCTTTCGCGACACAAGGCCGCTCCCACAGGGTTAGCGCGTAGCCTGAGGTCGGCGCCAAACCTTTGGGAGCAAACGTGCCCGCGAAGTCCTGCAGAAACGTTGGCAGGCACTAAGGCGAGCCCGCCCAGGCGAAGTGATACACGTGGCTGGGGGCCGTGGCCTGGCACTGGCCGTTATCGGCATCGGCACCGACCACATACCACTCTGCGCGCGAGGTCTCGCCCAGCCTGCGTGCCTTGTCGGCACTGAAGCAGCGGCCCAGCTCCGAAGCCGGTACCAGGGCGAAGGCCGTGGGGTTGTGACGCAGCCAGTAAGCGGCCGCGTCCGCCTTGGGCTGGCCGGTGAAACCGAAGTGCACGATGGGTTGCCGGGCAAACAGCCAATGCCCCTCGCGCCAGTTGACCAGCACCAACTCGGCGCCGCCGGTGGCCCGCGCGGCTTCACTCATCAATGTTTCATGCGGGTTGCGGCCTTCCTTCAGCGGCTCGACGAAGCCGCGTGCGAACCACAGCGCGAACCATGCCAGGGCCACGGCAGTGAACGCCTTGCGCCAGGCTGGCCGGCGCTGCAGCCAGCGCTTGAGCAGCCACGGCAGCAGTGGCGCGATGGCCAGCACCAGGCCCGGCAGCGCCGGGAAGATATACAGCTTGCGCTTGCCGCTGCTGAGGCTGAAAAACAACAGCACGAGCACCACCCAGCCGAGCAGCAGCAGAAAGCGCCCGTCGCGTTTTTGCAGCTGCCGGCGCCAGGCCGGTACCAGCCAGGGCAGGGCCAGCACCAGTGGCAGCCAGTATTTGGGGATGACCTTGACGAAGAAGTACCAGAACGGTTCGCGATGGTCCCAGGCATTGGCATAGCGGCTGGCGGTCTGGCGCAGGAGTATTTCCTTCAGGTAGGCCAGCTCCGCCGCGCCACCACCATGGGCGATCGAAACCAGCAATGGCAGCAGCCACACCGCGCAACCGGCCAGCAGCCACGCCAGCCCCAGGCTCCAGCGCCAACCCTGGCCGGGCATGGCCACCACCCCGTGCCAGCGGTGCCGCACCGCCCAGGCATAGGGCAGCAATAGCAGCGCCGGGACAAAGCCCACGCCCTTGCTGATAATGCCCATGCCCATGGCCGCGCAAGCCAGGTAGAACCAGCCCCAGGCCGGCCCGAGCAGCAAGTGGCGCAGCATGCCGTAGAAACCCAGTGCCACCCACAGGCACAGGAAGCTGTCGATCTGCCCGGTGCGCAGGATGCTGTAGCTCTGGTAGGTGGCCAGGAACAACAAGGCGGCGATCACGCCGATGCGTCGGTTCCACAGGCGCCGCCCCAGGTCATGCAGCACCCAGGTAATGGTCGCCGCCGACAGCAGCCCAGGCAGGTACAGGGCAACCTTGGGCGAGCCGGTGAGGTGGCTGAACAGGGCCACGGTCCACATGAACAGCGGCGGCTTGTCGCCGTAGATTTCCGCCGCCCGGTGCGGGATGAACCAGTTGCCGCTCTGCAGCATTTCCAGGGCGACGCCGAGAAAGCGTTCTTCATCCACGTTCATCGGCTGGCGCCAGCCGATACCCGCGCCCACCAGCAACACCGCGAGGGCAATCAGGGCCAGGCGTTCGGCCCCGAGCGTGTTGAACCTAGGCAAGGGCTATTCCTTCTGTTCCTGGTGGCGGGCGATCAGCTGCAGGTTGCGCAGGTAGACCAGGAAGCCGAAGCTCTGGCCGATGATGAACACCGGGTCCTGGCGATAGATGGCGTAGGTCAGCAGCAGCGCGCTGCCGAGCATGCTCAGGTACCAGAAGCCCACCGGGATCACGCTGCGGCGCTTGAACTCGCTGTACAGCCACTGCAACACGAAGCGCCCGGTAAATACGGCCTGGCCGGCGAAGCCGATGACCAGCCACAGGGTTTCGCGGGTCATCCTTCGAACTCCTGGGGGCGCGTGTCCAGGCGGGTGCGACGGATCAGCCACCAGACCCCGAACAGGTCGAGGATGCCGACCAGGGCGCGGTCCAGGTTGCCGTACTTGGACACCCCGGCCTGACGTGGCCGGTGGTTGACCGGGTGCACCAGCATGCGGCCGTTGTGGCGCAGGATCAGCGCCGGGATGAAGCGGTGCATGTGGTCGAAGTAGGGCAGGCGCAGGAAGGCCGCGCGCTCGATCAGTTTCAGCCCGCAGCCGGTGTCTGGCGTGGCGTCCTTGAGCAAGCGGCTGCGCAGGCCGTTGGCAAGCCGCGAGGCCCAGCGTTTGCTGGCGCTGTCGCGGCGGTTGACCCGGTGCCCGGCCACCAGCTTGACGCCGCCGGCCAGGTCCTGGCTGGCGCGCACCAGGGCCAGCATGCCGGGGATGTCCGCCGGGTCGTTCTGGCCGTCCCCGTCCAGGGTCGCCAGCCAGCGCCCGCGCGCAGCCTGGGCGGCATGCCACAGCGAGGTGCTCTGGCCCAGCGAGCGCTCGTGACGGAGGATGCGCAGTTGCGTGTATCCCTGGCTTTTCAGTTGCAGCAGTACGCTCAGGGTGCGGTCGCTGCTGCCGTCATCGACCACCAGTACTTCATGGTCTTCGGCCGCCAGCGCGGTGCGTATTTCCATCAAGAGTGACGGCAGGTTGTCGACCTCGTTCCTGGCGGGAATGAGCACCGAGAGGTCAAGTGGATCTGTCATGAGGCTACCTGTGATCTTGTTGTGATTGCGCGGCTCAGACCCGGTAGAAATCCCGGTACCAGCCAACGAAGGCGTTGACGCCGTGTTCCAGCGATGTGCCGGGGGTGTAGTCGATCCAGCGTGCCAGCGAGCCGACGTCGGCCCAGGTTTCCAGCACATCACCTGCTTGCAGCGGCAGGTAGTCGCGTCGGGCCTTGATGCCCAAGGCATGCTCCAGGCATTCGACGAAGTGCAGCAGCCGTACCGGCTGACCTCGGCCGATGTTGAACAGCTGGCAGGGCGGTTGCCCCTCGGCCGACAGTGGCGGCTTCAGGCGCAGGCGCACAATGCTCTCGACGATGTCGTCGATGTAGGTGAAGTCGCGCCCCATCAGGCCGTTGTTGTAGACCTCGATCGGCCGGCCCTCGAGCATGGCGCGGGTGAACTTGAACGGCGCCATGTCGGGGCGGCCCCAGGGGCCGTATACGGTAAAGAAGCGCAGGCCGGTGGTCGGCAGCTGGTACAGGTGTGCGTAGCTGTGCGCCATCAGTTCATTGGCGCGCTTGCTGGCGGCATACAGCGACAACGGTTGCTCGACCGGGTCGTCGACGCTGAACGGCAGCTTGGCGTTGGCGCCGTACACCGAACTGCTGGAGGCATAGATCAGGTGGCGGGGCGGCTGCTGGCGGCAGGCCTCGAGGATGTTGAGAAAGCCGACCAGGTTGGCCTTGCCATAGGCGCCGGGGTTGTCCAGCGAATAGCGCACCCCGGCCTGGGCCGCCAGGTGGATCACCTCACTGAACGCCTGGCCGGCGAACAGCTGCTGCAGTTCGCTCGGGTGGGCGATGTCGAGGGTATGGAAGCGGAAATTGGCAAAGCCGAACAGCTTCTGCAGGCGCGCCAGCTTCAGCTGGACGCTGTAGTAGGCATTGAGGTTGTCGATGCCGACCACCTCGATGCCTGCTTCGCACAGGCGCCGCGCAACGTGGTAGCCGATGAAGCCGGCCACGCCGGTAATCAGTACGGGCATGCTGGCTGCACCTGGCCACGGCCGATGCCGTAGTAAGTCAGGCCGGCGGCGGCCATGTGTTCGGGTTCGAACAGGTTGCGCCCGTCGAACACCACCCGGTCGGCCAGCTGTTGCGGCACCTTGTCCAGGTTGAGCACGCGGTAATCCTGCCATTCGGTGACGATCACCAGGGCATCGGCGCCGTGCAGAGCATCGTCCTTGCACGGCACCAGTTGCAGGTCGGCGCGCGGGCCATAGTGCCGCTGGATTTCTTCCATGGCCTGCGGGTCATGGGCCTGCACCCGCGCGCCGGCGGCCCACAGCGCTTCCAGCAGGACCCGGCTGGAGGCCTCGCGGATATCATTGGTATTGGGCTTGAACGACAGCCCCCACAAGGCGAAGACCTTGCCCCGCAGGCCGCGTGGGTAGTGGCGCTGGATCTTGCTGAACAGCCGGCCCTTTTGCTGCTCGTTGACCGACTCCACCGCACGTAGCAGTTGCGGCTCGAAGCCTTCGGCCTCGGCGCTGCGGCGCAGGGCTTGCAGGTCCTTGGGGAAGCACGAGCCGCCAAAACCGCAGCCGGCATAGATGAAGTCGTAGCCGATGCGCGGGTCCGAGCCGATGCCACGGCGCACCATTTCGATATCGGCGCCCAGGTGCTCGGCCAGGTTGGCGATTTCGTTGATGAACGAGATCTTGGTCGCCAGCATGCAGTTGGCCGCGTACTTGGTCAGCTCTGCGCTGCGCGCATCCATGACCATGAGCTTTTCGCGGTTGCGGCTGAACGGCAGGTACAGCTCGCGCAGCAGCTCTACCTCGGCAGGCTCCGCGCCACCGATGATGATGCGCTCCGGGCGCATGCAGTCATCGACTGCCGAGCCTTCCTTTAGGAACTCGGGGTTGCTGACGACGTGGAAGCGGCTGGTATCGGCCACGGCCTGGGCGATGCGCGCCTTGATGCGGTGCACCGTGCCGACCGGCGCGGTGGATTTGTTGACGATCAGCTTGGGGCCGTCGGCATGTTCGAGGATGCTGTCGACCACGGCAAACACGTGCTTCAGGTCGGCGCTGCCATCGGCCTGGGGCGGGGTGCCGACGGCAATGAACTGCAACCTGGCATAGTTGGCCGCTTCGCTGGCGTCGGTGGTGAAACGCAGGCGACCGCAGGCCAGGTTCTTCTCCAGCATCGGCGCAAGGCCGGGCTCGAAGATCGGGCAATGGCCTGCATTGAGGCTGGCGACCCGCTCGGCGTCGACATCCATGCACAACACCGAGTGCCCCACCTGGGCCAGGCACACTGCCTGGGTGAGGCCGACATAGCCGGTACCGAAAACCGTGACCTTCATTTGACAGCTCCTTGGCGAGAAAGCTGAAAAAAAATGTCACAACGTTGTTTAGATATTGTTACTTGCGCAGGCCGCTGCTTCCTGGGCGACGTTCCACAGCTGCTGGCGGAACCAGCGCCGCAAGGGGGCAACCGAATGTGGTGGTGGACCGCGAACTGATCACCGGGCAGAACCCGTTCTCGGACAAGGCGCTGGCCAAGGTACTGCTGGAAAAGTTGGCAGGGCAGGCAAAGCCCTCTGATCAAGGCATCTAGACTTACAAGTGGTCTGCATCGGGCAACGCTCGGCAGGCCCATACCATTCAACCGACCACCGCCTCCCCGGAGCGGATGTCCCTCGCTGGCGATGGCCTTCTTTGCAGAGGAGGGCAGGTCATGGACGAGGCAAGGCTTCACGACTTCATGGGCAAGCTGGTGGGCGACATGGGCGCGGCGGCGACCTTGGCCAACGTGATTCTCGGTGATGAGCTGGGGTTGTACCGGGCCATGGCCGACAGCCAGCCGACCACCCCCGAGGCGCTGGCGGAAAAGACCGGCTGCCACCCGCGGCTAGTGCGCGAATGGCTCAGCGCCCAGGCCGCCTCGGGCTACATGGTGCATGACAAGGGCCGTTTCGTGTTGCCTGAAGAGCAGGCCATGGCCCTGGCACTGGAGGATTCCCCGGCCTATATGGCCGGTGGTGCGGCGGTGGTGGCCGCGCTGTTCCACGACAAGGACAAGCTGGTCGCGGCCATGCGCGGCGATGGCGGGCTGGCCTGGGGCGACCATCACCCCTGCATGTTCAGCGGCACCGAACGGTTCTTCCGGCCGGGTTACCGCACCTTCCTGGTGGCCGAATGGCTACCGGCGCTGGAGGGCGTGGTGGCCAAGCTGCAGGCGGGCGCCAAGGTGGCGGATGTGGGCTGTGGGCATGGCGCTTCCACGCTGGTCATGGCCCAGGCGTTCCCGGCATCCACCTTCGTCGGCTACGACTACCACGGGCCTTCCATCGCCACCGCCAACGAGCGTGCGCGTGAGGCGGGGTTGGCGGGGCGGGTGAGCTTCCAGCAGGCCAGCGCCAAGGACTACCCGGGGCATGACCATGACCTGGTGTGCTTCTTCGATTGCCTGCACGACATGGGCGACCCGGTGGGGGCTGCGAAGCATGCCTACCGTGCGTTGAAGGCCGACGGCACGGTGATGCTGGTGGAGCCTTATGCCGAGGATTCGCTGGAGGGCAATCTGACACCGGTCGGGCGCTTGTTCTATGCGGCGTCGACGTTTATCTGCACGCCGAACTCGTTGTCGCAGGAGGTGGGGTTGGGGCTGGGTGCGCAGGCAGGGGAAGCGCGGTTGCGGGCGGTGTTCGAGGAGGCGGGGTTTGGTCGGTTCCGGCGGGCGACGCAGACACCGTTCAACCTGATTCTGGAGGCTCGGAAGTAGAGGTAAGCCTGTGCCGGCCCTTTCGCGGGCACGCCCGCTCCCACAGGGCCCCACCTGAGGCCGGCGAAAACCCTGTGGGAGCGGGCGTGCCCGCGAAGAGGCCGGGCCTGCAAAAACAGAAGGGGCGCCTTGATGGCGCCCCCTCTGTCTTGCTGCTTAGGCTTCAGCGTCCCAGGGACGATCGCCTTTTTCATCCTTGACGCGGGTCGGCAGGCCCATCACGTCCAGCGCCTTGAGGAACGGCTCTGCTGGCAGCTCCTCGACGTTGACCATGCGCTTGGCATCCCACTCGCCACGGGCGACCAGCAGGGCGGCAGCCACTGGCGGTACACCAGCGGTGTAGGAAATACCCTGGCTGTCGGTCTCGGCGTAGGCTTCTTCGTGGTCGGCCACGTTGTAGATGAACACTTCGCGCGGCTGGCCATCCTTGGTGCCCTTGACCAGGTCACCGATGCAGGTCTTGCCGGTGTAGCCCGGGGCCAGCGAGGCTGGGTCCGGCAGCACGGCCTTGACCACTTTCAGTGGTACCACTTCCAGGCCTTCGGCGGTTTTCACCGGTTGCTCGGAGAGCAGGCCCAGGTTCTTCAGCACGGTGAACACGTTGATGTAGTGCTCGCCGAAGCTCATCCAGAAACGCACGTTCGGCACGTTGAGGTTCTTCGAAATCGAGTGAACTTCATCGTGGCCGGTCAGGTACAGGTTCTGCGAACCTACCACCGGCAGGTCGTCGGTACGCTTGACCTCGAACATGGTGTTGCTGGTCCACTGGCTGTTCTGCCAGCTCCACACTTGCCCGGTGAACTCGCGGAAGTTGATTTCCGGGTCGAAGTTGGTGGCGAAGTACTTGCCATGCGAACCGGCATTGACGTCGAGGATGTCGATCGAGTCAATGCTGTCGAAATACTGTTGCTGCGCCAGCTTGGCGTAGCTGTTCACCACACCCGGGTCGAAACCGACGCCGAGAATGGCGGTAATGTTCTTTGCCTGGCACTCTTCGAGGTGTTTCCACTCGTAGTTGCCGTACCACGGCGGGGTCTCGCAGATCTTGCCCGGCTCTTCGTGGATGGCGGTGTCCAGATAGGCGACACCGGTATCGATGCAGGCACGCAGCACCGACATGTTGAGGAAGGCGGAACCAACGTTGATCACGATCTGCGATTCGGTCTCGCGGATCAGCGCCTTGGTTGCCTCGACATCGAGGGCATTGAGCGAGAAGGCCTGGATGTCGGCGGGTACCTTGAGGCTACCCTTGGCCTTGACGCTGTCGATGATGGCCTGGCATTTGGAGATGTTCCGTGACGCGATGGCGATACGACCCAGTTCGTCGTTATGCTGCGCGCACTTGTGGGCCACCACCTTGGCGACACCTCCTGCACCAATGATAAGAACGTTCTTCTTCAATTTATCCCTTGCTCCTTACTGAAAGCCGGTCTTACGACAGGCTGGAAACGTAGTCTTCGAAACCGAACTCGCGCACCACTTCGACGCTGCCGTCGAGTTGCTTGACCACGATGGATGGCATTTTCAGACCGTTGAACCAGTTTTTCTTGACCATGGTGTAACCCGCCGCGTCGACGAACGACAGGCGATCACCGATGGCCAGCGGACGATCGAATTGGTATTCGCCGAAGATGTCACCGGCCAGGCACGACTTGCCGCAGACCATGTAGGTGTGCGCGCCGTCGCTGGGGGCCATCTTGGCGTTGAGGCGGTAGATCAGCAGGTCGAGCATGTGCGCTTCGATCGAGCTGTCGACCACGGCCAGGTGCTTGCCGTTGTACAGGGTGTCGAGCACGGTCACTTCCAGCGAGGCGCTGTTGGTGATGGCTGCTTCGCCCGGCTCCAGGTACACCTGCACGCCGTATTTTTCCGAGAAGGCTTTCAGGCGCGCGCAGAAGGCGTCCAGCGCGTAGTCTTCACCGGTGAAGTGGATGCCGCCACCGAGGCTTACCCACTCGACCTTGTGCAGCAGGTGACCGAAGCGCTCTTCGATGTGCGTGAGCATCTTGTCGAACAGGCCGAAGTCGCCGTTCTCGCAGTTGTTGTGGAACATGAAGCCGGAGATCTGCTCGATCACCTGTTCGACCTTGGCCGGGTCCCATTCGCCCAGGCGGCTGAACGGGCGGGCAGGGTCTGCCAGCAGGTAGTCGGAGCTGCTGACCTGCGGGTTGACGCGCAGGCCACGGACCTTGCCTTCGGACTGTTCGGCGAAGCGCTGCAACTGGCCGATCGAGTTGAAGATGATCTTGTCGCAGTTCTCGAGCATTTCCTCGACCTCGTCGTCGGCCCAGGCCACGCTGTAGGCGTGGGTTTCGCCGGCGAACTTCTGGCGGCCGAGCTTGAGCTCGTACAGCGACGAAGAGGTGGTGCCGTCCATGTACTGTTGCATCAGGTCGAAGACCGACCAGGTGGCAAAGCACTTGAGGGCGAGCAGCGCCTTGGCACCGGAGTGTTCGCGCACGTAGGCGATCTTCTCCATGTTGCCCAGCAGCTTGGTTTTATCGATGAGGTAGTACGGCGTCTTGATCATTTAAAGGCCCCCGGCCAGGCCGGCCAAAAAAAGGACACGCATTGTGCCTTCACTTGCCGCAGACCGAAAGGGTGGGTTACGCATTTCGTCGTGGTTGACGCTGTTGCGAGAGGATTTTTCCGGTTGCGGCGGGCTCAGTAGAACAGCGGCATGTGACTATCGTAATCAGCAGCCGGGTGCCGCAAGGAGAATCCGATGAGCAACGTTCTGTGCTGGATGGCACGGGCTACGCCCGTGTTCGCGGGTGAACCCGCTCCCACAGGGGCTGCGCTTGCTTCAAACCTTGCACAGTCCTGTTGCTACTTCAATCCTGTGCAGTCCAATCTGTGGGAGCGGGTTTACCCGCGAAGAGGCCGGTACAGGCAACCTCAATCAACCTGCTGCAACCACGCCTGGATCTGCTCCAGCGTGGCGGTTGCCCCGCCACAAACCACCACCAGCACATTCTGGTACTGCGCCAGGGCGCCCGGTGCATAGGCCAACGCCAAAGCCGCCCCACAGGCAGGCTCCACCAGCACGCGATGGTCCAGCAGGAACCGTTCGCAGGCTTCCAGCGCCGCGCGGTCAGTGACCAGATGGCTGTGCACCGGATGCTCCTTTACGCATACCAGCGCCTGGTCAGCCACACGCTTGGCCCCCAGCGAGGTCGCCACCGAGGCAATACGTTCCAGCTCCACCGAATGCCCCGCCTGCATGGCCGCATGCAGCGATGCCGCGCCCTCGGTTTCAACCGCCAGCACCGGCACATCGCCCCAGCCGTTGCGCTGTAGCCCCTCGACCACACCACTGAGCAAACCACCGCCGCCTACCGACAACACCACGGCATCCGGTTTCACGCCGGCCTCGGCGACTTCATCCACCAGGCTGGCATGCCCGGCCCACAGCAGCGGGTCGTCGAATGGGTGGATGAAGGCGTCATCCGGGCCGACCAAGGTCTGCGCCAGGGCGTTGGCCTCCTGCCAGGAGCTACCATGCACCACCACCTTGGCGCCCTCCAGGCGCAGCAGGTCCTTGGCCCGCTCGGTGGTGGTCTCGGGCACTACCACGGTCACCGGCACGCCCAGCTTGCGCCCGGCATAGGCCACTGCCAGGCCGGCGTTGCCGCCGGAGGAAGACACGAAATGCCGCGCGCCACGGGCATGGTGCACCTCACAGGCGTGGCCCACGCCGCGCAGCTTGAACGAGCCGCAGGGCTGCAGGGCATCGAGCTTGAGCCAGACGTTGCTGCCCGCGGCCAGCGACAGCGGGCGGGATTCGATCAGGGGGGTATGAATATGCAAGGTCATTGGCTGGCTCCGCGCAGTTGCTCGAGGTAGTTGTAAACGGTGTAGCGGGTCACACCCAGGGCGCTGGCGGCCTTTTCCACGCCGCCCTTGACGATGAACAGGCCACGCTCCTGCATCACGCGCACGGCCTCGACCTTGGCCTGCTTGTTCATCCGTCCCTGGCCGCTGCGCTGCAGGGATGCCTGGATTATCTCGCTCATCAGCAGTTCCATGTCGGCGGGCTCACTGACGGCAGGTGTGGCCCCCAGCGGTTGGAACTGCTGAAGAAAGTTCATGGCAGCATCCAGGCCGGTGACGTCGGTGTTGACGCAAAGGCTGGCGAAGGGGTGGCCGTTGCTGTCACGGAAGATGGCCGTGGCGCTGCGCAGCGTGCGGCCCTTCAGCGTGGTGGGGTAATCGGGCAGCACCACCGGCTCACAGCCGTGCTGATCGGCCGAGGCCTGCATCAGTGCCTTGAAACCCTGGTCCTGTTCCGGGGCGGCGAGGATCGGGCTACCGACGCTGCGGCCGGAAAGGTGGCCGTTGACGATCGCCACCACGGAGTGTTCCGGGTGGTCGAGGTCGTGCAGGAGGATTTCCATGTTGCGTGCGGCAACGCTGCCCAGGGCCTGGATGGCGGCCTTGAGGACGGTGAGAGTGAGCTGGCGTTCTTCGCTTGGGGTGATAGGCATGGCAGATCGTAAAATCAACGTTTTGTGTATTTTTACACATAAAGTTGAATTTTACGATCTATTGTGGACTGCACAGCCCTGTAGGAGCGGCCTTGTGTCGCGATAGGGCTGCGAAGCAGCCCCAGGATTTCAGCGTACAAGCTCAGATTGTTGGGGCTGCTTTGCAGCCCTATCGCGACACAAGGCCGCTCCTACAGGAATTGCGCATCGAGGTAGATAGGCGGCGATGCAGCCCCAGTACTCAGCCCAGGGCCGGAGTACGCGGTGGGATCATCCGCCGCGACCCGGTCGCCTCGAAGGCCGCACCAAAGCTCAGCAGCGCATTGTCGCTGTAAGCCCGGCCAGCAAAGGTCAGCCCCACCGGCATGCCGATATCGGCCATAACGCCCATCGGCACGGTCACGGTCGGCACGCCCAGGTGGCGGATCGCCAGGTTGCCGTTGGCCACCCAGATGCCGTTGCTCCAGGCGATGTCCGCCGATGCCGGGTTGACGTCGGCATCGGCCGGGCCCACGTCGGCCACGGTGGGGAACAGCACCGCGTCCAGGCCCAGGTTGTCCATCCAGTCTTCCAGGTCGATCTTGCGGGTCTGCTCCAGGCCGCGCAGGCCGTCGGGCAGGGTCTCGATCTGGTCCCAGGTCTTCAGGCCACGCTTGGCCATGTTGACGTACTCGTCCATGCCGGCGGCCAGGTCGTCCTCACGGTTGGGCAGGGTGCCCGGGTCGTGGGGGAAGATCTGCGGCCCGTCGACATCGGCCAGGCGGTTGAGCCTGGGGTCACCGTTGGCGCGCAGGAAGTCGTCGAAGGCCCACCCCGACAGCTCCCACAGCTCGTCATGCAGGAACTCCTTGCTGACGATGCCGCGGTTGTACACGGTCGGTGCGCCCGGGCGGTCGCCCTCACAGTTGGACACCAGCGGGAAGTCCACTTCCAGCACTTCGGCACCAGCCGCCTCCAGTGCCTGGCGGGCCTGCTGCCACAGGTCGATCACCGTGGCGCGGGTGTTGATGCGCTGGCCAGTCGGGCCGCCGATGCCAGGCTTCTCGGAAGTACCGGCCTCGGCATCGGCATTGATGTACATGCGTGGCACGCCAAAGCGCTTGCCTTTGAGCGCGCTGGCATCCACGGCCAGGTCCAGGTACGAAGCCGGGCGCACCGTCGAAGCCGCCGGGATTGGCACCCAAGGTTGCAGGCGCCACAGGTCGCCGCGCTTGTCGGCGTCGTCGGCTACGACCACGTCGAGGATTTCCAGCAGGTCGGCCATGGTGCGGGCATACGGCACTACCACGTCCATGGTCGGTGTCAGCGGCCAGTTGCCACGCACCGAAATCACCCCGCGCGACGGGGTATAGGCGCACAGGCCGTTGTTTGACGCCGGGCCACGGCCGCTGGACCAGGTTTCTTCGGCCAGGCCGAAGGCACTGAAGCTGGCAGCGGTGGCGGTGCCGGCACCGTTGGACGAGCCCGAGGCGAACGGTGCGGTCAGGTAGTTGGCGTTGTACGGGCTTTCGGCGCGGCCATACACGCCGCGTTGCATGCCACCGTTGGCCATGGGCGGCATGTTGGTCTTGCCCAGGCACACGGCGCCGGCGGCGCGCAGGCGTTCGATGGTGAAGGCGTCGCGCTGGGCCACCAGGTCCTTGAAGGCCGGGCTGCCGGAGGCAGCGGTCAGGCCTTTGACCAGGTAGCTGTCCTTGGCGGTGTAAGGGATGCCGTCCAACGGGCTCAGGACCTGGCCTTTGGCGCGACGGGCGTCGGAGGCTTCGGCCTCTTTCAGCGCCTCGGGGTTGCGCACCACCACGGCGTTCAGGGCAGTGGCGGTGTCGGCGCCATCGTAGGCGTCGATGCGCGCCAGGTAGGCCTGGACCAGCTCGACCGCCGTCGTGCGGCCCGACTCGAGCGCATCGCGCAGCTCGGCAATGGAAACCTCGGTTACCTCGATCATGCGTTCACCAAAAAAATGTGCAGGTGGGGGCTAATGCGAGGAGTGTACAAGAAGGGCTTGGCGGGCGCAGGTTTGCGCGGGGGCAAATGGTTTTTTGCAGGCGGGCATTGTCGAGCCTCTTAAGCCCGGCGCGAACCCTTGTAGCGGCCTTGTGTCGCGATAGGGCCGCAAAGCGGCCCCAATTATTTCACTGTCATACGAAGACCCTGGGGGCGCTTCGCACCCCTTTCGCGACGCAAGGCCGCTCCCACAAGGGGGCCGCGTCAACCGTCCAGGTCTGCCGCTGCATGCCGCTCCGGCACCTGGCTGGCCTCATCCCCCCAGGTCCGGTTCACCCGTGTGCCACGCTGCACCGCCGGGCGCAAGGCAATCTCCTCGGCCCAGCGCTGCACATTCGGGTACTCGTCCACCGCCAGGAACTCCGCCGCGCCATACAGGTTGCCGCGCACCAGCTGGCCATACCACGGCCACACGGCGATGTCGGCGATGCTGTATTCCTCGCCGCCCAGGTAGCGGCTTTCGGCCAGGCGCCGGTCGAGCACATCCAGCTGGCGCTTGGCTTCCATGGTGAAGCGGTTGATCGCGTACTCGAACTTTTCCGGCGCATACACGTAGAAGTGGCCAAAGCCGCCGCCCAGATAAGGCGCCGCGCCCATTTGCCAGAACAGCCAGTTCAGGCTTTCGGTGCGTGCAGCTGGGGCTTTCGGCAGCAAGGCACCGAACTTTTCCGCCAGGTACAGCAGGATCGAACCCGACTCGAACACCCGCACCGGCGGCTCGACGCTGCGGTCGAGCAGGGCGGGGATCTTCGAGTTGGGGTTGACCTGGACAAAACCGCTGGAGAACTGGTCGCCCTCGCCAATGCGGATCAACCAGGCATCATATTCGGCGCCCGAGTGGCCCAGCGCGAGCAGCTCTTCGAGGGCGATGGTGACCTTGACGCCATTGGGCGTGGCCAGGGAGTACAGCTGCAGCGGGTGCTTGCCCAGCGGCAGGTCCTTGTCGTGAGTCGGGCCGGCAACCGGGCGGTTGATGCTGGCGAACTGGCCGCCGGACGCTGCGTCGTTGCGCCAGACCTTTGGTGGCACGTAGGCGGGCTTGCTCATGCATGAATCTCCTTCATTGGCGCGAAACGGTCACGTAGAGACGTGGACCTGCATCTATGCCACGGGTTCGACGAAAAGCGCAAATGCATAGGGCGCGGGCGTGAAGTGCATGACTTCGGTTTCATCCAGGTTTCATCCGGTGCAGCCCAGGCCGGTTCTATGCTGGGCTATCTCTTCGCCCTGCAAGGAACCGCCGGCCGATGACTCTCCCACGCTGTGTGTTGGCGCTTGCCCTGTTCGCCAGCCTGTTGGCCCACGCCGAGGCCGCGCCCTGGGTTGCCGGCCTGCACCACATGACCCTGGCCGACCCGGTCGACGCGCGGCCCATGCAGGCGCTGGCGTTCTACCCGGCCATCGGCAATACCCGCAGCAGCCGGATAGACGGCTACCCGATCGACGTGAGTGAAGAAGCGCCGGTAGCGTTGGGCCAGTTCCCGTTGCTGGTGCTGTCCCACGGCAATACCGGCAGCCCGCTGGCCTTGCACTACCTGGCGACGTCGCTGGCGCGCCAGGGCTTTATCGTGGTGGCGGTGGTGCACCCCGGCGACAACGCCCGCGACTACAGCCGCCTGGGCACCCTGAGCAACCTGTATGGCCGGCCGCTGCAAGTGAGTGCCGCGATTACGGCCGCCCGCGAAGATGCCTTGCTGGGGCCCTACCTGAGCGGTGGCAAGGTTGGGGTGATCGGCTACTCGGCCGGTGGTGAAACCGCCTTGATTCTCTCAGGCGCGCGCCCCGATCTGGACCGCCTGCGCAAGTATTGCCTGGAGCGCCCTAACGACGCCGACGCCTGCAGGACACACGGTGTGCTGATTGCCGACCGCAGCGAGCTGGTGCCAGAGGCCGACCAGCGGGTGGGGGCGGTGATGCTGATGGCGCCGCTTAGCCTGCTGTTCGGGCGCCATGCCTTGGCCGGGGTGCAGGTGCCGGCGCTGATCTACAGTGGCGACAGCGACCAGCTGGTGGCGGTGGACCGCAACGCCGAAGCCCTGGCCCGCAAGTTGCCGGTCACACCGGACTATCGCCTGCTGGCCGGCGCCGGCCACTTCGTGTTCATGGCCCATTGCGATGCCGAGCAGTCCGTGCGGATGCCGGCGCTGTGCAAGGATGCCGCAGGCGTGGACCGCCGGCACATCCACCATTCCCTGCAACGTGAAGCCGCGGTGTTCTTCAGCCAGGCGTTGGGCGCGCCGCAGCCTGCCGAGCGTTCAGCCGCGAGCGGCGCGCCGCGCCAGCAACAGCGTTAGGCCGACACCCGCCAGGGCGAGCAGGGCGGCCACACAGAAGATCGAGGCATAACCCAGGTGAGCGGCCACCGCGCCCATCACAGGTCCGGCGATGGCCAGGGCCATGTCGAAGAACACCGCGTAGGCACCCAGCCCTGCGCCGCGGCTGCTGCTGGGTACCTGCTTGATCGCTTCCACCCCCAGCGCCGGGTACACCAGCGACAGCCCGAAACCGGTAAGCCCGGCGCCGATCAGTGCCCACGGCGGCGACGGTGCCAGCCACAGCAGGCTCAGGCCGAGCACTTCGGTGGCCATGCACGCGACCGCCACGTTGTAGCCACCAAAACGGTTGACCGCATTGACGAACAGCAGCCGGGAAATGATGAAGCATACGCCAAAGGCACTCAGGCACCAGGCCGCGCCCGCCCAGCCGCGCTCCAGGTAATACAGGGTGACGAAGGTGGTCAGCGTGCCGTAGCCGATAGAGGCCAGGGTCAGGCCCAGGCCACAGGGTGCGACCCGGCCGAAGGCCGACCAGAAGGGCAGGCGCTCGCCACGCACCACCACCACGTCCGGCCGCTTGCGCAGTACCAGCAGGGCCGATACCGCCAGCACCAGCAATGCCGGCCCCAGCACGCTGAAGTCCAGCCCGTCCACGGCCAGTACGCCCAAGGGGGCACCAATGGCGATGGCGCCATAGGAGGCGATACCGTTCCAGGAAATCACCCTGGCGGTGTGCTCGGGCCCGACCTGGCTGATGCCCCAGCTCAGCGTGGCCACGCCGATCAGCCCTTGGGCGATGCCCAGCAGCAGGCGCCCGCCGAGCAGCAGCGCCAGGCTCAGCAGCGGTAGCGTCAGGGTCCAGGCCGATAGCAGGGTCAACACCCCGCAGCCGGCAATCCCCAGCAAGCCGAAGCGAATGGCCTGCTTGCCCCCCAGGGTATCGGCCACGCGCCCGGCAAACGGGCGGCTGAGTAGCGTGGCCAGGTATTGCAGGCCAATGGTCAGCCCGGCGACCACCGCGCCAAACCCCAACTGGTCGTGCACATGGCTGGGCAGCACGGCGATCGGCAGGCCGATGCAGAGGAAGGCAATGAAGGTGTAGAAAACGATCGACAGGATCTGCAGGGTGATGTGCAGCGTGTTGCTGGCGGGGGCGGGTTGTTGCGCGGTCATGGGCACGTTCGCGGGCGGGCGGTTGGGCGTGGCCCCATCATGGCCGTTGCGCGAAGGAAATGAAAGCAGGCTAACGAATTATTCGTCGGGCAGTGCCAGCCTGAGGGACCGGCGGTGGATTCTTCGCGGGTGAACCCGCTCCCACAGGATTTGCATAGGCCTCAAATGCTACGCAGTCCCTGTGGGAGCGGGCATGCCCGCGAAGAGGCCGGCCCAGCCATGCAAGATGCCACTACACCCTGGCTACGCAGATAATCGTCATTCACGGGCTCGCCCGCTCCCACAGGATTTGCATAGGCCTCAAGTGCGACACAGTCCCTGTGGGAGCGGGTTTACCCGCGAAGAGGCCGGCCCAGCCATACAAGATGGCCAGGCCGCCGCTTCAATCAGACCACTACACCCTGGCTACGCAGATAATCGTCATTCGCGGGCTCGCCCGCTCCCACAGGATTTGCATAGGCCTCAAGTGCTACACAGTCCCTGTGGGAGCGGGTTTACCCGCGAAGAGGCCGGCCCAGCCATACAAGATGGCCAGGCCGCCCCATCAATCAGACCAGCACACCCTGGCTACGCAGGTAATCGTCATTCGCGGGCTCGCCCGCTCCCACAGGATTTTGCATAGGCCTCAAATGCTACGCAGTCCCTGTGGGAGCGGGCATGCCCGCGAAGAGGCCGGCCCAGCCATACAAGATGGCCAGGCCGCCCATCAATCAGACCACTACACCCTGGCTACGCAGGTAATCGTCGTAGGTACCGCTGAAGTCCACCACGCCATCAGCCGACAGCTCGATGATGCGCGTGGCCAGCGACGACACGAACTCACGGTCGTGGCTGACGAACAGCAGGGTGCCCGGGTAGTTTTCCAGCGCCAGGTTCAGCGCCTCGATCGATTCCATGTCCAGGTGGTTGGTCGGCTCGTCCATCACCAGCACGTTCGGCTTCTGCAGGATCAGCTTGCCGAACAGCATGCGGCCTTGCTCACCACCGGAAATCACCTTCACCGACTTGAGAATCTCGTCGTTGGAGAACAGCATGCGCCCGAGGGTGCCGCGGATCACCTGCTCGCCGGAGGTCCACTGGCCCATCCAGTCGAACAGGGTCATGTCGTCTTCGAAGTCGTGGGCGTGGTCCTGGGCGTAGTAGCCCACTTCCGCGCTGTCGGTCCACTTCACTTCACCCTTGTCCGGGGTCATTTCACCGACCAGGGTGCGCAGCAGGGTGGTCTTGCCGATACCGTTGGGGCCGATGATCGCCACGCGCTCGCCAGCCTCGATGGTGAAGCCCAGGTCCTTGAACAGCACCTTGTCGTCGAAGGCCTTGGCCATTTTCTCGACGGTGACGGCCTGGCGGTGCAGCTTCTTGGTCTGTTCGAAGCGGATGAACGGGCTCACCCGGCTCGACGGCTTGACCTCGGCCAGCTGGATCTTGTCGATCTGCTTGGCCCGCGAGGTGGCCTGCTTGGCCTTCGAGGCGTTGGCCGAGAAGCGGCTGACGAAGGTCTGCAGTTCGGCGATCTGGGCTTTTTTCTTGGCGTTGTCCGACAGCAGCTGCTCGCGGGCCTGGGTGGCAGCGGTCATGTACTCGTCGTAGTTGCCCGGGAATACGCGTAGCTCGCCGTAGTCCAGGTCGGCCATGTGGGTGCAGACACTGTTGAGGAAGTGCCGGTCGTGGGAAATGATCACCATGGTGCTGTTACGCGCGGTGAGGATGGTTTCCAGCCAGCGGATGGTGTTGATGTCCAGGTGGTTGGTCGGCTCGTCGAGCAGCAGCACGTCCGGGTCCGAGAACAGCGCCTGGGCCAGCAGGACACGCAGCTTCCAGCCCGGTGCCACTTCGCTCATCGGGCCGAAGTGCTGTTCCAGCGGAATACCCAGGCCCAGCAGCAGTTCACCGGCACGGGATTCGGCGGTGTAGCCGTCCATCTCGGCGAATTCGGTTTCCAGCTCGGCGACGGCCATGCCGTCTTCCTCGGTCATTTCCGGCAGCGAGTAGATACGATCGCGTTCGGCCTTGACCTTCCACAGTTGGCCGTGGCCCATGATCACCGTGTCGATCACGGTGAATTCCTCGTAGGCGAACTGGTCCTGGCGCAGCTTGCCCAGGCGGGTGTTCGGCTCGAGCATGACCTGGCCGCCGGACGGCTCCAGGTCACCGCCGAGGATCTTCATGAAGGTCGACTTGCCGCAACCGTTGGCGCCGATCAGGCCGTAGCGGTTGCCGTTGTTGAATTTGACGGAAACGTTTTCGAACAGCGGCTTGGAGCCGAACTGCATGGTGATGTTGGCGGTAGAAATCAAGTGCTTGTCCTGCGGGGGTTCCAGAGGTGTATTTAGGCCATCTCGTCAGTCTTGGGCCAATTTTGGGCCAATTCGACTCGGGGCGGCAGCTTCTCCAGCTCCCTCCAGTCCGAGGAGGAGCTGATCCATTTCGCGTAGGTAGAAAGCAACATCTCGACGCTGTGACCAAGCTGGTTCGCGATGAACGCGGGTTCATCCCAGGCATCAGGCATAGGGTGGCGTAGGTGTGGCGGGTGTCGTACTGACGGCGTTCACGGATGTTCAGCGCCTTGGGCGCCGATTTGAAGTGGCGGATTGTAACACTTGGTTCGTTGATCCACAGCCCACCTTTGCTCGGCTGGAACAGAAATGGGCGGATCGGGTGCGCTGGCTTGGGATGCCCTGCGCTGGAGAGTTGCCATCCTCTAGGCCTGCTGGATGGCATTCAGCGCGCGCTCGTTGAGCAGCACTGATCTGCAGATACTTCTACGCGTCGCATAGAGGCGCGAGATCTTGGCCAGCTCGGTATGGCTGATTGCAGGGATACGGTCCTCATCGCAATGATCGCAGGCGCCGCACTTACGATCCTGCATCGCTGCGCATTCAAATCATACGCTGAAGCGGGCTCATCAGCTCGGCACCTTGGTTGCGCACATTCCCCACGGCGATACCCACCCGGTACCACTCGAAGGCTTCGGCCGGCTCACCCAGGTTGAGCACCAGTTGTTCTGCGCGCTCGCTGGGCATTGCTGCCGCGATCCACTCGTACGCCAGTTCTGGCGACAACACGACAGGCCGGCGGTCGTGAACGTCGACCATTCCGCCCTGAGCGTCCGCGGTAATGATGACGAACCCGTCGTGCACGGTGCCGGTGAACTGGCCGATCGAGGCGCAAAGGGCAGGGCGCCCATCCTGGCGGCGGATGTAGTACGGCTGCTTCTTCGGCCCACCTTCATCAACCCATTCGTACCAGCCGTCGATAGGGGTGATGGCCCGGTGCGGCCAGATCGCCCGGAAGAATGGACCATGCGCCACCTTCTCGACCCGCGCGTTGATCGGCGCAGCGCGATCGTTCGCCCAGTGCGGTCGCCATCCCCACCTCACCAGGTCCGCCCGTGGGCCTACGTCATCCATCCGCAGTACTGCCACCGGCGTGGTCGGCGCGATGTTGTACCGGCCAAGCGGCTGGTCGCCGACGTTGTTCCGCCAGGCCTCTGGCAGGCTCAGGGTTTCAACGAAGTCATGTATGCCACGGTACTGGCTGAGCCTTCCGCACATATTCGCTTCCTCCGAAACCATGAGCATAGGCCAGGGCATGGTTCCTCAGGCACATGGCAGCAGGGGGGCCGAGCATGGACGGAACGACCCTGATCGGATGTGACACGGCTTTGGAACAGCAATTGCTTTGACCCTGAGGCATTGATCATTCGGGGAACGCAAAAATGACTCAGGATGACCGCTATTACATGGCCTTCGTTGTGGTTGCCGTACTGCTCCTGGATCTGGTGGCGACACTGGTGTTCCTGAAGGCCATCGCCTGACCCCCGATTGTGGGTTCAGCCCCCCGGAATCGGGGCACCAGCAGGAAGACAATCCGGTCTTGGTCGGGTTTTGCTCGCGCTCTGGCGGGTTCATGGCCATACGGTACCGGAATGTCCTGCGCATGAAATCGCTGGCAAGAAGACCAACGGCCGGCCCCTGCCTGAACATCCCTCCTTTGTGCGGTCCAACGTAAGCAAGGCCTGGTTTCACCTGGCCGGAGCTACGCACATGAAACGCAAGACTGCATGGGTCGTAGTGTTGTCAGGGTTGCTGCTGCTCGGTGGTTGCTGGCCATATTGGCACCACGGTGGGCATCACGGCGGCGGCCATCACCGGCATTTCAACGATGGATACCATGGTGGTCAGGACTACCGCCGCTATTGATGCAGGCAGCAATCCCTTCCGCTTGCGGCCAGGCCTGTGCGATTACACTGCAAGACAACGCAAACTCGCCTAGGCTGGCCTGTCTGGAACTTGCCCGCTGATCCATGAACGAAGGTTAACTTCGCGGGAAAGCCCGCCCTGAAACCGATATAGCAAACAAGCATATTGCCCGGCTGACGTTGAGCAGTAACATGGGCAAACAAAAACCAAAAAAAGCATGCGGCTTGGCAACACTTTCCCAAGTTACTCGATGGGGCGGCAGGAGCGTGTCGCGTGAAGAGCTCAAGATCGGTAGCAGGTGCAATACTGATGTCCACTTTCGCCACACTGTTCATGGCAGGCTGCGCACATGACCCCGATGTGCGTGAGGGCCATGGGTATGCGGCCGGGGCCACGGAAAGAAGTACGCCGGCGTACCTGGGATGCGTCAAAAGCGAACTTCAAGGGAATGTGAAAACCTACCAGGTCGATGGCGATAACTCGGTCAGACTGTTCGTCGATAGTACCGACCCCGACAAGGCGGGTGGCCTGGTCGAGGTGCGGGGCACGGGTAACCAGCGCCAGTTTGCGGCCTATCAACGCGATGCCTGGTACGACCATGGCAGGCTGCTGGACGCCGCGCTGATGTGTTCTAAAGCATGATCAACTGACCCTCGCGAACAAAATGCCCGCCCTCGAGAGCGGGCTTTTTGCATTTGCCGACCCCAGCGGCAATAATCCGCTCATTTGAAAGGAGAGCACCAGGTTGGAAGCAAGAAGCGTTGTCGCTGAAATGTTCATTGGAATGCCGACGCATTTCTGGGTGTTGCCGGTTGCCGGCCTGGTCGCCTGGTTCGGCCTGAAATGGGCGGAGCAATCCGATAACCGCGCCACCATGCTGCGGGCCGTGACCTACCTGCTGCTCATCGCGTTGGCGGTGTTGCCCAACGGCTTTTATGCGCTGTTTCCCCCGACGCCCGACATGCCCGAGCTGTTGTTGAATCGTGAACCGCTACCGAACTACGAAGGCCGCTTCTATCTGGATGCGTTCTACGTGTTCAGTGGGTGGGCACTGAGCAAAGTGGCAAAGCTCAAGTTAAACTAGGGAAACGCTGAACGAGCCGCTCGAAGACCAGCACCGAGCGGCCTACATGTCTCATGTTGCTCGATAATTTGCCTTGCTGACGGGCTTACCCAGGCTCAAGTTGAAAGGTTCGTCAAGAGCTTGAAGAAAACACGATTTGTTTGCATTTGGCAAGGTGTGGGGCGGCTACTTTTCAACTAATACTTTCCTGTTAAGACCAACTTTCAGTTACGCCATCCTGTAGTGAGGAAAGGGCTAACTCAAAAGTAATAGATCAAGTAGGTTGTTGCGAACCTTGATGATGATCCTCCCCGCAAGAGACCTTCCTTAAATATTTTAAAGCCCGTCTGGCGTTTTATGGGGGGCGCGCTATTTCTGGATATACGCGTGCGATCGCTCGGTCGTGCTGTTGACAAAAGGACTGTCACGTATGTCGATTCAGGCCAAGGTATCTCCCCTCGCTCAAAGTGTTAATTCTGCCGCCCCCATCGCAATCCCCGATAACGGAATCCTGACGCTTACTCAGAGCAGTAACATTGTTCTGGATATTGCTCCCGAAAGCGTGACGAGCTACACAAAAAGCGGGGCGGACCTGATCGTACAACTGAAGTCTGGCGAGAGCCTGCGCATTGCCAACTTCTATGTCGAAGGGCAGCCGGTAAGCCAGTTGTACCTGGTAGACCGGGACAAGCTGCTGGCCGTCGACCTGCCCCCGGTCGCTGCCGATGGGCCGCTGTTGGCAGGTTATGTACCCCAGGAAACTGCGGCCGGGTTCGAGTCGCTCACTGGCGCCGACGGCACCATTGCCGGGCTCAGCCCCGGCGCTGCATTGCTGGCTGGGGCTGCGATCATTGGCAGCGGCGTCGCGATCGCCAACAGCAACGATGGCGGCGGCGGTGGTGGCGGCGGTGACGGCAGTGTGCCGCCTGACACCACGGCACCGGCGCCTGCCAGCGGACTGCAGATTGCCCCAGATGGCAGCAGCATCAGCGGCACGGTCGAGCCGGGCGCCACCGTGGGCATCGACAGCAACGGCGACGGGAAAACCGACGTCAGCGTGGTGGTCGGCCCCGACGGCAAATTCCAGATTCCACTGAATCCGCCACTGACCAACGGCGAAACGGTTACCGTGGTGGTGACCGATCCGGCCGGCAATAGCAGCCCGCCCGCGACCGTGCAGGCCCCTGACTTCCCCGATGCGCCGCAAATCAACCCGAGCAACGGCTCCAGCCTCAGCGGTACCGCCGAGCCGGGCAGCACCGTGGTGCTCACCGACGGCAACGGCAACCCCATCGGCCAGACTACTGCCGACGGCAACGGCAACTGGTCGTACACACCCGATAGCCCACTGCCCGATGGCACGGTGGTCAAAGCAGTGGTAGTGGATGCCGCCGGTAACAGCGGCCCGCCCGCCAGTATCATCATCGATGGCGTGGCGCCAGCGGCACCCGTGATCAACCCGAGCAATGGTACCGAGCTCAGTGGTACCGCCGAGCCGAACAGCACCGTGACCCTCACCGATGGCAGCGGTAACCCGATCGGCCAGGTGACGGCCGATGGCAACGGCAACTGGAGCTACACCCCCGCGACACCGCTGCCCGATGGTACCGTGGTCAACGCGGTGGCCCAGGACGCGGCTGGCAATACCAGCGGGCAGGGCAGCACCACCGTGGATAGCGTGGCGCCGGGCGCTCCCACCATCAACCTGAGCGACGGCAGCAGCCTCAGCGGTACCGCCGAGCCGAACAGCACCGTGACCCTCACCGATGGTAGCGGTAATCCGATCGGCCAGGTGACGGCCGATGGCAGTGGCAACTGGAGCTACACCCCCGCGACACCGCTGCCCGACGGTACCGTGATCAACGTGGTGGCCCAGGATGCAGCTGGCAACACCAGCGCTCCGACGAGCACGACAGTGGATGCGCAGGCCCCGGCTGCACCAGTGGTCAACCCCAGCAATGGCACCACGATCAGTGGCACCGCTGAACCGGGCAGCACAGTTACCCTGACAGATGCCGGCGGCAACCCGATCGGCCAAGTCACCGCCGACGGCAGTGGCAACTGGAGTTTCACACCGGGCAGCCCGTTACCCAACGGCACCGTGGTGAACGCCACCGCGACCGACCCGACCGGCAACACCAGCGCTCCATCAAGCACCACAGTGGACTCGGTGGCCCCGGCCGCGCCGGTGGTCCAGCCGAGCAACGGCAGCGAAATCAGCGGTACCGCCGAGCCGGGTAGCACCATCACCCTGACCGACGGCAGCGGCAACCCGATCGGCCAGACCACTGCCGACGGCAGCGGCAACTGGTCGTTCACCCCAGGCACACCGTTGCCGGATGGCTCCGTGGTCAATGCCACGGCGACCGACCCGGCCGGCAATACCAGCGGGCAGGGCAGCACCACCGTGGATGGCGTGGCCCCGGGCGTGCCCACCATCGACCTCAGCAACGGCAGCAGCCTCAGCGGCACCGCCGAGCCGAACAGCACCGTGACCCTCACCGACGGCAGTGGTAATCCGATTGGCGAAGTCACAGCTGACGGCAGCGGTAACTGGACGTTCACCCCAGCCACGCCGTTGCCCGATGGCACGGTGGTCAGTGCCACGGCGAGCGACCCGGCCGGCAACACCAGCCCGGCAGCGACGGTCACCGTCGACTCCAGCGCGCCGGCTGCACCGGTGATCAATCCCACCAACGGCGCGACCATCGGCGGTACCGCTGAAGCGGGTGCCACCGTCACCCTGACAGATGGCAGCGGCAACCCGATCGGCCAAGTCACCGCCGACGGCAGTGGCAACTGGAGTTTCACACCGGGCAGCCCGTTACCCAACGGCACCGTGGTGAACGCCACCGCGACCGACCCGACCGGCAATACCAGCGCTCCATCGAGCACTACAGTGGACTCGGTGGCCCCGGCCGCGCCGGTGGTCCAGCCGAGCAACGGCAGCGAAATCAGCGGTACCGCCGAGCCGGGTAGCACCATCACCCTGACCGACGGCAGCGGCAACCCGATCGGCCAGACCACTGCCGACGGCAGCGGCAACTGGTCGTTCACCCCAGGCACACCGTTGCCGGATGGCTCCGTGGTCAATGCCACGGCGACCGATCCGGCCGGCAATACCAGCGGGCAGGGCAGCACCACCGTGGATGGCGTGGCCCCGGGCGTGCCCACCATCGACCTCAGCAACGGCAGCAGCCTCAGCGGCACCGCCGAGCCGAACAGCACCGTGACCCTCACCGACGGCAGTGGTAATCCGATTGGCGAAGCCACCGCCGACGGCAGCGGTAACTGGGCGTTCACCCCAGCCACGCCGTTGCCCGATGGCACCGTGGTCAATGCCACGGCGAGCGACCCGGCTGGCAACACCAGCCCGGCAGCGACGGTCACCGTCGATTCCAGCGCGCCGGCTGCACCGGTAATCAATCCGAGTAACGGCGCGACCATCGGCGGTACCGCTGAAGCAGGTGCCACCGTCACCCTGACCGATGGCAGCGGCAACCCGATCGGCCAGGTCACCGCCGACGGCAGCGGCAACTGGAGCTTTACCCCCGGCACACCGCTGGCCAACGGTACCGTAATCATCGCAACGGCAACCGACCCGACCGGCAACACCGGTCCGCAGGCCGCCACCACGGTGGACTCGGTAGCCCCGGCCGCACCAGTGGTCGAACTGAGCAACGGCAGCGAAATCAGCGGCACCGCCGAGCCAGGCAGTACCATCACCCTGACCGATGGCAGCGGCAACCCGATCGGCCAGACCACTGCCGACGGCAGCGGCGACTGGAGCTTCACCCCCGGTACGCCGCTGGCCGACGGAACCGTGATCAACGCCACGGCGACCGACCCGGCCGGCAATACCAGCGGGCCGGCCAGCACCACCGTGGACGGCGTGGCCCCGGGTGTACCTACCATCAATCTCAGCAACGGCAGCAGTCTTAGTGGCACCGCCGAGCCGAACAGCACCGTGACCCTCACCGACGGCAGCGGTAATCCCATTGGCGAAGTCACAGCTGACGGCAGCGGCAACTGGACGTTCACCCCAGCCACGCCGCTGCCCAATGGCACCGTGGTCAATGCCACGGCGAGCGACCCGGCGGGCAACACCAGCCCGGCAGCGACGGTCACCGTCGATTCCAGCGCGCCGGCTGCACCGGTAATCAATCCAACCAACGGCGCGACCATCAGCGGTACCGCTGAAGCGGGCGCCACCGTCACCCTGACCGACCTCGGCGGCAACCCGATCGCCCAGGTCACCGCCGACGGCAGCGGCAACTGGAGCTTCACCCCCGGCTTGCCGCTGGCCAACGGTACCGTAATCATCGCCACGGCAACCGACCCGACCGGCAACACCGGTCCGCAGGCCGCCACCACAGTGGACTCGGTAGCCCCGGCTGCACCAGTCGTCGAGCCAAGCAACGGCAGCGAAATCAGCGGCACCGCCGAGCCGGGCAGCACCGTCATCCTGACCGATGGCAGCGGCAACCCCATCGGCCAAACCACCGCCGACGGCAACGGCGACTGGAGCTTCACCCCGACCACGCCGCTGGCCAATGGCACGGTGGTCAACGCCGTCGCCCAGGACCCAGCCGGCAACACTGGCCCGCAGGGCAGCACCACGGTGGATTCGATCGCACCCGCCGCGCCAGTGGTCAATCCGAGCAACGGCGCCGTGATCAACGGTACTGCCGAGCCGAACAGCACCGTGACTCTCACCGATGGCAATGGTAATGCGATTGGCGAAGTCACTGCCGACGGCAGCGGCAACTGGACGTTCACCCCGGGCACGCAACTGCCCAATGGTACCGTGGTCAACGCCACGGCGACCGATGCCGCCGGCAATACGGGTGCTCCAGGTAGCACCACCGTGGACTCGTCGCTGCCGTCGATTCCGCAGGTCGACCCGAGTAACGGCTCGGTGATCAGCGGTACTGCCGATGCTGGTAACACCATTATCCTCACCGATGGCAACGGCAACCCGATCGGCCAGGTCACCGCCGACGGCACCGGTAACTGGTCGTTCACACCCGGCATTCCGTTGCCGGATGGCACCGTGGTCAACGCGGTGGCGCGCAACCCCGGTGGGACCGATAGTGCGCCGGCGGTCATTACCGTGGACGGCGTGGCGCCGGCCGCTCCGGTGGTCGAACCGAGCAATGGCACGGAAATCAGTGGTACTGCCGAAGCCGGCGCCACTGTCATCCTCACCGACGGCGGCGGCAACCCGATAGGTCAGACTACCGCCGACGGCAGCGGCAACTGGTCGTTCACGCCCGGCACGCCGCTGGCCAACGGCACGGTGATCAACGCCGTGGCCCAGGACCCGGCCGGCAATACCAGCGGGCCGAGCAGCGTCACCGTTGACGCCATCGCCCCGGCCGCACCGAACGTCAACCCGAGCAACGGGGTGGTGATCAGTGGTACCGCCGAAGCCGGGACCAAGGTGATCCTCACCGACGGCAGCGGCAACCCGATCGGCCAGACGACCGCCGATGGCAGTGGCAACTGGGCCTTCACGCCTTCGCCTGCGCTGGGCAACGGCACGGTGATCAACGCCGTGGCTCAGGACCCGTCCGGCAACACCAGCGGGCCGACCAGCGCCACCGTTGACGCCGTCGCGCCGGCCGCACCGGTCATCAACCCGAGCAACGGGGTGGTGATTAGTGGTACCGCTGAGGCCGGGGCCAAGGTGATCCTTACCGACGGCAGCGGCAACCCGATCGGCCAGACCACTGCCGACGGCAGCGGCAACTGGTCGTTCACGCCCGGTACGCCGCTGGTCAACGGCACGGTCATCAATGCCGTGGCCCA
>NZ_JBIGLU010000053.1:0-27000 GCF_043658375.1 Pseudomonas sp. PsB
AGGTTAGCGGTTTGCGAAGCGCTGATCTGGCCCGCAGGGATGTTGATCACCTCGCCGTTGCTCAGCGCGATGGACAGACCACCGTGCTGACTCAGGTCGGCACCGGCAGGACCGGTCAGTGTGATGGTGTAAGTCACCGCCTGCCCTTCCACTGCCGGGTTCGGCGAAATGCTCAGCTCGGCCTTCACGGTGTTGATGGTATCGGTGACCGTGAGGGTCGTGGTGGCACCGGTGTTCAGATTTTCGAAGTTGTGGCTACCGGCATCGCTCACGCTGACAGTCAGGGTTTCACCGTCACGGTACACATCATCGCTCTGGGCCAAGAACGGTGCGGTGGTCGCAGTGGTGGCATCCTTGGCAAAGGTCAGGGTCTGACCGTTGCTCAGGGTGACGGTGAAGGCCTGGCCCGCTGGGTGACTCAGGGTGCCGGTGATGGTCGTGGTATTGCCTTCCTGCACGGCATTGCCGGTGAGGGTCAGCGTCACTTCATCGCCGCCATTCGGCGTGCCTGGAGTGCCAGGGTTGCCCGGGGTACCCGGTTCGTCGGTGATCTGCAGGGTCACCGGATCGCCTTTGACCAGGTTTTCAAAGACCTGTTTGCCGGTGCCTTGCTCGGTGATCCCGTTGATGGCGATGCTTGGAGCACTGCTGCCGACATAAACGTCGTTCGCCAGGTTAGCGGTTTGCGAAGCGCTGATCTGGCCCGCAGGGATGTTGATCACCTCGCCGTTGCTCAGCGCGATGGACAGACCACCGTGCTGACTCAGGTCGGCACCGGCAGGACCGGTCAGGGTGATGGTGTAAGTCACCGCCTGGCCTTCCACCGCCGGGTTCGGCGAAATGCTCAGCTCGGCCTTCACGGTGTTGATGGTATCGGTGACCGTGAGGGTCGTGGTGGCACCGGTGTTCAGATTTTCGAAGTTGTGGCTACCGGCATCGCTCACGCTGACAGTCAGGGTTTCACCGTCACGGTACACATCATCGCTCTGGGCCAAGAACGGTGCGGTGGTCGCAGTGGTGGCATCCTTGGCAAAGGTCAGGGTCTGACCGTTGCTCAGGGTGACAGTGAACGCCTGGCCCGCCGGGTGGCTCAGGGTGCCGGTGATGGTTGTGATGTTGCCTTCCTGCACGGCATTGCCGGTGAGGGTCAGCGTCACTTCATCGCCGCCATTCGGCGTACCCGGGGTGCCAGGGTTACCTGGGGTGCCCGGCTCGTCGGTGATCTGCAGGGTTACCGGGTCGCCTTTGATCAGGTTCTCAAAGACCTGTTTGCCTGTGCCTTGCTCGGTGATCCCAGAGATAGCGATGCTCGGAGCACTGCTGCCGACATAAACGTCGTTCGCCAGGTTAGCGGTTTGCGACGCACTGACCTGGCCCGCAGGGATGTTGATCACCTCGCCGTTGCTCAGGGTGATGGACAGACCACCGTGCTGACTCAGGTCGGCACCGGCAGGACCGGTCAGGGTGATGGTGTAGGTCACCGCCTGGCCTTCCACCGCCGGGTTCGGCGAGATGCTCAGCTCAGCCTTCACGGTATCGACGGTATCGGTCACAGTGAGGGAAGAAGTTGCACCGGTATTGAGGCTGCCAAAGCCATGATCGCCCGCATTGGTGACGGTGATGTTCTGGATTTCACCGTCCTGGAACACATCATCGCTCTGGGCAGCGAACTCACCGGTCGTTGCAACCGTTTCACCGGCTTTGAACGACAAAGTCTGGCCATTGCTCAGGGTCACCGTGAAATCCCTGCCTGCCGGCTGGCTCAGGGTACCGGTGATGCTGGTCAGCCCCCCTTCCTGCACATTGGTGCTGCTCAGGGTCAGCGTGGCCGCAATCGGCTGAGGCTCGGGTGGTACTTCAGGTACTAGCACCGCTGCCTGCTGTGCCGGTGTTGCATTGCCCACGAACTCTCGCGCTTGCTCAACAGCAACGCCAAGTGGACCGGTGGGGAAACCAATGGTAGGGGCGACCGACCCGCCCACTGCTTCAAGCATCACAAACGAGTGGCCGCCCCCGATGCCACCAGGGTTCGCACCTGCCCCGGTTGGGCCTGCCGCGGTCGCTTCGAGTGCGGTTGTCGGGTCTGCACCCGCGGCGATGGCTTGTTGCAGTTCGTCAACGGATGGTGCGGCCTGCGCAGTGGCTGCGCTCAGGTCCGCCACGCTATCCGGGGCATCGGCGCTCCACTGGGTGTCGCGCCCCAGGTCGAGGATGCGCCCATCGGCCAGTTCCAGGCTCACCGCGCCACCAGGGCCGGTCTGGATCTGTTCACCCGCGAACACTCGATCCCCTTCCACAAGCACACGCTGGGTGCCCTCTGGGGAAATGGCGATTACCTGGCCAACAATACTTTTGACTATGGCGATGCTCAAGGCGGCTCTCCCGGGTAACGTGTGCGATTGGCTTCCATGTTCGGCCATGCTTCGAGTGTTGTCGGCTGGCTACAAGGATGGTTTATTTTTATTGGTGCTTGTCTTTTGGCGTCAACTATAAGTCTTTTTAATTCAACCTTTATATAACGCCGCTATTGACCCCAGTCACTCAATAATAAGCAACAAAACAAATAATGGCCTAATGACATTTCGATATTAAAGGCAATATTTTTTGCTCCTACCTGCAAGCTTCGGCCACCCTGCTCGCAATCTGGAACATCGGTACCAGCGCCATAGAGGAAAGATAAGTGCGAGCGCTACTCGCTTCCCTTTATTCCGGTTGTCCTCGCCCCTCCCTACCTGCACGAAGCCTGCCCGAACTGTCAGGTTTTGAAACAGTTCCACACCTGCCCCGGTAAGCTGACGACCTCAACACACCAGGCGTTCAGCATTGGGCTCTTTGTTTTTCAAAGTCATTGCGAGGCTGCTCTGTCATTTGTGGAAGGTATTTAATCTTCGTGTGCGACAAGATATTGGCTTGTTCCGAGCACAGAATATTGGCGCATGCGAACTGGCACGCCGACTTTACAAACCCCATCAACAATCCCAGGAAACTGACGCGTGTAGTTATCGTAAATAGCTCAACGGCAGGTCACCCAAATAGACAATCAATCGCCTACAGATCGATTTACTGGACGATGAGTCTATGCGGGTCTGTGAGGGAGCAATGCGTCAGGCTCTTTACATGCAGACGCGAAAGGTGGGCAAACGTGAACGAACGGCAAGCTTATCGGCCTGAACCATTCTGCGATTGGAACGCTGGTCGAGCGCTCAACTCGATTCACCCTGCTCGTCCACCTGCCTAGCGAGGGAGGCCAGGGGGTTGCTTCCGGGCGAAGGGGCAAGGGCACAGGAAACAAAAAAGCCCTGAGTAATCAGGGCTTTAATGAGGAATGATGGCGGAAGCGTAGAGATTCGAACTCTAGGATAGTTGCCCATCGACGGTTTTCAAGACCGTTGCCTTAAACCACTCGGCCACGCTTCCAGCTCGTTTTGCGGCCGCCATAATACCGTAATGAAACAAGCTGTCAAACTCTCTGTGTCGCGGGTTGCGGGAGCTCTGATAGACTCCTAGCATCTGAACGTCTTAAAACCACAGGTTTACCAAGGAGTGTCGCCATGCGCGAACAGGATTACGCCGTACACCACGGCCAGCAGGTCGAGCAGCAGGAGATCAGCAAGGTCCTGCGCAACACGTACAGCCTGCTGGCGCTCACCCTCGCCTTCAGCGGTGTCATGGCCTTCGTGGCCCAGCAGATGCGCGTCGGCTACCCGAACGTGTTCGTGGTGCTGATCGGCTTCTACGGGCTGTTCTTCCTTACCAACAAACTGCGTGATTCGGCCTGGGGCCTGGTGTCCACCTTCGCCCTCACCGGCTTCATGGGCTTTATCCTCGGCCCTATCCTCAACCGCTACCTGGGCATGGCCGGTGGCGCCGAAGTGGTCAGCTCGGCATTTGCCATGACTGCCTTGGTGTTCGGTGGTCTGTCGGCTTATGTGCTGATTACCCGCAAGGACATGAGCTTCCTCAGCGGCTTCATCACTGCGGGCTTCTTTGTCCTGCTGGGTGCTGTGGTGGCCAGCTTCTTCTTCCAGATCAGCGGCCTGCAACTGGCGATCAGCGCTGGCTTCGTGCTGTTCTCGTCGGTCTGCATCCTGTTCCAGACCAGCGCGATCATTCACGGTGGCGAGCGTAACTACATCATGGCGACCATCAGCCTGTATGTGTCGATCTACAACCTGTTTGTCAGCCTGCTGCAGCTGTTTGGCATCATGGGTCGTGATGACTGATTGATTGCTGCAAGAGAAAGCCCGCTTCGGCGGGCTTTTTTTGTGGGCGCTCAACTCATCGATTTAGCTGGAGCCTTGTGGGAGCGGGCGAGCCCGCGAACACCGGCGAAGCCGGTGCCATACACCGAGTCGCATTCTTCGCGGGCACGCCCGCTCCCACAGGTTCGACACCTGGGAAAAAGCGCCCAATAACTGACCATAAAGTCAGATAACCAGGCGAATGGTCGCCGATCATGCCGCCATCGTGCTTTTCTCTACCCCATTTCGCCATCACCCCGTAGAATGCGCTCCTTTTTTCTTCCGGGGCAGCTTTTCGCAATGAGCTCACACGAACACAGCCCAGGCGCGGCGGCGCCTGCCAATGAACTGGTGCTTGGTCTTGAGGACAAGCCACGGCTGTTGATCGGCCTGCTGGCAGCACTGCAGCATCTGTTGGCGATCATCGTGCCGATCGTCACCCCTGGCCTGCTGATTTGCCAGGCGCTGGGGGTTTCCGCACGTGATACCAACCTGATCGTCTCCATGTCGCTGGTCATCTCGGGTATCGCCACCTTCGTCCAGTGCAAGCGCTTCGGGCCGTTCGGTGCCGGGCTGCTGATCGTCCAGGGCACCAGCTTCAACTTCGTCGGCCCGCTGATTGCCGGCGGGGCGCTGATGGTCAAGCAAGGTACGCCGGTAGAAGGCGTGATGGCGGCCATCTTTGGTGTGGTAATCGCCGGCTCGTTCGTCGAGATGGGCGTGTCGCGCATCCTGCCCTTCGTCAAACGCCTGATTACCCCGCTGGTCACCGGCATCGTGGTGCTGATGATCGGCCTGACCCTGATCAAGGTCGGCCTGATCAGCATGGGTGGTGGCTTCGGCGCCATGGCCAATGGCACCTTCGCCAATGGCGAGAACCTGCTGCTGTCGGGCGTGGTGCTGGCGATCATCGTCATCCTCAACCGCATCCCGGTGGTGTGGATGCGCAGCTGCGCCATCGTTATTGCCCTGGCGGCCGGCTATGCGCTGGCCGGTTACCTGGGCCGCCTGGATTTCACCGGCATGCACGAAGCCGCGCTGTTCCAGGTGCCGACGCCGCTGCACTTCGGCCTGGGCTTCTCCTGGGCACTGTTCATCCCGATGCTGGTGATCTACCTGGTAACTTCGCTGGAAGCCATCGGTGACGTAACCGCCACCAGCAAGGTGTCGCGCCAGCCGGTCGAAGGGCCGGTGTGGATGCAGCGGATCAAGGGCGGTGTGCTGGTGAACGGGGCTAACTCGCTGCTGGCCGGTTTGTTCAACACCTTCCCGAGCTCGATCTTTGCCCAGAACAATGGCGTGATTCAGCTGACCGGGATCGCCAGCCGCCATATCGGTATGTGGATTGCCGTGATGCTGGTGCTGCTGGGGCTGTTTCCGAGCGTTGCCGGGGTGATCCAGGCGGTGCCGGAGCCGGTGCTGGGTGGTGCGGCCATGGTCATGTTCGGGGCGGTTGCGGCTTCGGGGATCAATATCCTGGCCAGCACTCGCCTGGACCGTCGTGCCCTGCTGATCATCGCTGTATCCCTGGCCCTCGGCCTGGGTGTGGCGCAGGTGCCGGAGTTCCTGGCGCACATGCCTGCAGCGATTCGCAATGTGCTGGAGTCGGGCGTGGCTACCGGGGGTATCTGTGCCCTGGTGTTGAACTGGTTCTTGCCGGAGAGCAAGGAACAGGCTTGAGCCTGGAGTCCTTCTGTCAGGGCCATGGGGCTGCTTTGCAGCCCATCGCGACGCAAGGCCGCTCCTACACGAGGCCGCGTAGACCTGAAGATTGGTGCAAGACAAAAAGCCCGCCCCGCCATGTACAAGCGGGCGCGGGCTTTTTTGCTTTATCATGGCACCATTCCTTTTGCATGAGTTATCCATGAAATTCGCTATCGCGGTGTTCTCCCCGGCCCATGCGCCCTCCTCGCGGCGCGCCCTGCGCTACGCCGAGGCGGTGCTGGCCGGCGGGCATGAGATTGCCCGGCTGTTCTTCTACCAGGACGGGGTACACAGTGCCTCGGCCAACGTGGTCGCCCCCCAGGACGAGCTGGATGTTGCCAGCCAATGGCGCGAGTTCATTGCAGCCCACCAGCTGGACGCAGTGGTGTGCATCGCCGCCGCCCTGCGCCGTGGCGTGCTCGACGAGGCCGAGGCCAACCGCTACCAGCGCCCGGCCGTGAACCTGCCCAAGCCTTGGGAGCTGTCGGGGCTTGGCCAGCTGCATGAGGCGGCGCAAGTTGCCGATCGCCTTGTCTGCTTCGGAGGCGACTGAAATGGCCAAATCCTTGTTGATCATCAGCCGCCAGGCGCCGTGGAACGGCCCATCGGCCCGTGAAGCACTGGACATTGCCCTGGCTGGCGGCGCGTTCGATCTGCCGCTGGGCATGCTGTTCCTCGATGACGGCGTGTTCCAGCTCGCTGCGGACCAGCAGCCCACCGCCGTGCAACAGAAGAACCTGGCCGCCAACTTGCAGGCACTGCCAATGTTCGGCGTCGAAGAACTGTTCGCCTGCAGCCACAGCCTCACTCGCCGCGGCCTGGCAGCCGACACTCTGACGCTGCCGGTGCAAGTGCTGGACGACGCGGCCCTGACCGCACTCATCGCCCGTTTCGACCAGGTGGTAACGCTCTGATGACGACCCTGCATGTAATTGCCCACTCCCCGTTTGGCGACGAGCGCCTGGCCAGCTGCCTGCGCCTGCTCGGCACCGACGACGCCCTGCTGCTGTGCGGCGATGCTGTATATGCCCTGCGCAGCGGCAGCGAACCGCACCAACAGCTGCAAGCCGCCGGCCTGGCCCAGCGCCTGTTCGCCCTGGAAGAAGACGTGCAGGCCCGCGCGGTCGGCAACGAGCTGGCCAAGGCCGTGGATTACGCCGGGTTCGTCGAACTGTCGCTGCATTACGACAAGGTCAACAGCTGGCTATGAATACCCTCAACGTTGGCGATCAGGCGATCGCCCTGGACAAGGACGGCTTCCTGGTCGACCTGCAAGACTGGTCGCATGCCGCCGCCGAGGCTTTGGCCGCGCGCGAGGGCATCCCGTTGACGGCGGACCACTGGGAAATCCTCGAACTGCTGCGCCAGTTCTATCAGGAATACCAGCTGTCCCCGGCCACGCGCCCGCTGATCAAGTACACGGCCCTCAAACTGGGCCCGGACAAGGGCAACAGCCCGCACCTCAACCGCCTGTTCAACGGCACTCCCGCCAAACTGGCCGCCAAGCTGGCGGGCCTGCCCAAGCCGACCAACTGCATATGACAGAACCTCGCCCGCTTACCTTGGAAACCCCTACCGAACACCCGTTCGCCGAGTTCGTGCGCATTCTTGGCAAAGGCAAGCGCGGCGCGCGTGGCCTGACCCGTGAAGAGGCCCGCACGGCCATGACCCTGCTGCTGGAAGGCAAGGTCGAAGATGCCCAGCTCGGTGCCTTTCTCATGCTGCTGCGGCACAAGGAAGAAAGCGCCGAAGAACTGGCCGGCTTCACCGAGGCCCTGCGCGCCCACCTGCAGGCGCCGCGCATCGCCGTTGACCTTGACTGGCCCACCTACGCCGGCAAGAAGCGCCACCTGCCCTGGTACCTGCTGGCTGCCAAATGCCTGGCCAACAATGGCGTGCGCATCCTGATGCACGGTGGCGGTGCGCATACCGCCGGGCGCATGTACACCGAGCAACTGCTGTCCTTGCTGGAAATTCCACTGTGCCGTGACTGGGCTGCGGTCAGCCGGGCCCTGGACCAGCAGCGCCTGGCCTTCTTCCCGCTGCAGGACTGGGCGCCGCAGTTGCAGCGCATGATCGATCTGCGCAACACCCTGGGCCTGCGTTCGCCCATCCACTCGCTGGCCCGGGTGCTCAACCCGCTGGCTGCGCGTTGTGGCCTGCAGAGCATCTTCCACCCCGGTTACCAGGCGGTGCACCGCGAGGCCAGCCGCCTGCTGGGCGACCATGCCGTGGTAATCAAGGGTGATGGCGGCGAGATCGAGGTCAACCCCGATGTCATCAGCCATCTGTACGGCACCACCGCCGGCGAGGCCTGGGACGAGGAATGGCCAGCGCTGAGCGAACGCCGCCACGTGAAGCCGCCAAGCCTGCAACCCGAGCAATTGCTGGCGGTCTGGCGTGGCGAGGCCGAGGACAGCTACGGTGAAATGGCCGTGGTCGCGACCATCGCCCTGGCCCTGCGCGGCCTGGGCCAGGACCGTGAGCATGCTTTCGCCACGGCACGCGGTTACTGGGGCGCACGCAACCAATCGAATAACTAGATAGTAAGAGTGCAGTCTTTGCGCTAGTTATTCGAACGTTTTCCCCTAGACTGGGCTCCAACGACAAACAACTTTGTTCCGAGGAGCTCACCATGGGCCTTTTGATCGACGGCCGCTGGCATGACCAGTGGTATGAAAACGGCAAGGACGGCACGTTCAAACGCGAAAACGCCCAACGCCGCAATCAGCTGCCCGCTCCCGAAGCTGGCCGCTACCACCTGTACGTCTCGCTGGCCTGCCCATGGGCGCACCGCACCCTGATCTTCCGTGCCCTCAAGGGCCTGGAGCCACTGATCGACGTGTCGGTGGTCAGCTGGCTGATGCAGGACCATGGCTGGACTTTCGACCAGCAGCAAGGCTCCAGCGGTGACCACCTCGACGCGCTGCAGTACCTGCACCAGCGCTACACCCAAGATGACCCGCACTACACTGGCCGCGTGACTGTACCGGTGCTGTGGGACAAGAAAGAGAAACGCATCGTCAACAACGAGTCGTCGGAGATCATCCGCATCTTCAACAGCGCGTTCAACGAACTGACCGGCAATACACTGGACCTGTACCCAGAGCCGCTGCGCCCGACCATCGAGGCGCTGAACGAGCGCATCTACCCGGCGGTGAACAACGGCGTGTATCGCGCAGGCTTCGCCACTACGCAGGAAGCCTACGAGGCTGCGTTTGACGAAGTGTTCAACGAACTTGACTACCTGGAAGACTTGCTGAGCCGCAACCGCTACCTGGCCGGGGAATACCTGACCGAGGCCGATGTGCGCCTGTTCACCACCCTTGTGCGCTTCGATGCGGTGTACCACGGGCACTTCAAGTGCAACCTGCGCCGCCTGAGCGATTATCACAACCTGTCGAACTGGCTGCGTGAGCTGTACCAGTGGCCGGGGGTGGCGGGCACAGTGGACATGGAGCATATCCAGAAGCACTACTACATGAGCCACAAGACCATCAACCCGAACGGGATCGTGCCCAAGGGGCCGCTGCAAGACTTCAACCTGCCGCATGATCGGGAGCGGTTGGCAGGCAAGGGGATTTGGCAGGCTTGAGATTGCAGGGGCTGCTTTGCAGCCCATCGCGACACAAGGCCGCTCCTACAGGGGATCGCTATCTCCTGTAGGAGCGGCCTTGTGTCGCGATGGGCCGCAAAGCGGCCCCAACGATTTCAACTGTTCTGCGAACCTTCAAACCAGGCCAGCTTGTCACGCAACTGCACCACTTCCCCGACAATCACCAGGGTCGGCGCATGCACTTCATGCTGGGCCACCAGGTCCGGCAAGTCCGCCAAGGTGCCGGTGAACACCCGCTGATTACGCGTAGTCCCCTGCTGCACCAGCGCCGCCGGGGTACTGGCCGCACGGCCATGGCGAATCAGCTCGGCGCAGATGGTCGGCAAGCCCACCAAGCCCATGTAGAACACCAAGGTCTGTGCCGGCGCCACCAGGTCATGCCAAGGCAGGTTGCTGGTGCCATCCTTCAGGTGCCCGGTCACGAAACGTACCGACTGGGCATAGTCGCGGTGAGTCAGCGGAATTCCACCATAGGCGGAACACCCACTGGCCGCGGTAATGCCCGGCACCACCTGGAACGGGATGCCATGCTCGGCCAATTCTTCGATCTCTTCGCCGCCCCGGCCGAAGATGAACGGGTCGCCGCCCTTCAGGCGCAGCACACGCTTGCCCTGCCGGGCCAGGTCGACCAGCAGGCGGTTGATCTGGTCCTGAGGCACGGCATGGTCGGCGCGACGCTTGCCCACGTAGATACGCTCGGCATCGCGGCGGCACATCTCGATGATCGCCGGTGCCACCAGGCGGTCGTACAGCACCACGTCGGCCTGCTGCATCAGGCGCAAGGCACGGAAGGTCAGCAAGTCCGGATCGCCCGGGCCCGCCCCCACCAGGTACACCTCACCGCCCTGCTGCACCGGCGCACCGTCGACCATCGCCTGCAACAGGCGCTCGGCCTCGGCGCCCTGCCCGGCCAGCTGGCGCTCGGCAATCGGCCCCTGAAACACGGTTTCCCAGAAGCCACGGCGCTGGTTGACATCCGGGTACAAGGCCTTGACCTTGTCGCGGAAGCGCGCGGCCAAGCCGGCCAGCTCGCCATAGGCGGACGGGATCCAGGCCTCCAGCTTGGCGCGAATCAAACGCGCCAGTACCGGGGCATCACCGCCACTGGACACCGCGACCACCAACGGCGAACGGTCGACGATCGCCGGGAAGATCACCGTGCACAGGGCCGGCGCATCCACCACGTTGACCGGCAGGCTGAGGGCCTGCGCATCCGCCGACACCTGGGCATTGAGCCCGGGGTCGTCGGTGGCCGCGATTACCAGCCGGCAACCGACCAGGTCGGCTGCCTGATAGCCGCGCACCAGCACCTCGCCGCCACCTTCCCGGGCCAGTGCGGCCAACTGGCCGTCGACATCCGGTGCCACCACGCGCAGCGCGGCGCCGGCATCGGCCAGCAGGCGCGCCTTGCGCAAGGCGATCTCACCGCCGCCAACGACCAGCACGCGGCCGCCCTGCAGCTTGTGGAACAGCGGCAGGTAATCCATTTAGCGGATAACCTCGACGCCGCCCATGTAAGGCTTCAGCACTTCCGGCACACGGATCGAACCGTCGGCCTGCTGGTAGTTTTCCAGCACGGCAACCAGGGTACGGCCTACGGCCAGGCCGGAGCCGTTGAGGGTGTGCACCAGCTCTGGCTTGCCGGTTTCCGGGTTGCGCCAGCGGGCCTGCATGCGGCGCGCCTGGAAGTCACCGCAGTTGGAGCACGAGCTGATTTCGCGGTACTTGTCCTGGCTTGGTACCCACACTTCCAGGTCGTAGGTCTTCACCGCACCAAAGCCCATGTCGCCGGTGCACAGGGCCAGCACGCGGTACGGCAGCTCCAGCAGCTGCAGCACGCGCTCGGCGTTGGCAGTCAGGCCTTCCAGGGCTTCCATCGACTTGGACGGCTCGACCACCTGCACCATCTCGACCTTGTCGAACTGGTGCTGGCGGATCATGCCGCGGGTGTCACGGCCGGAAGCACCGGCTTCGCTGCGGAAGCACGGGGTGTGGGCAACCAGCTTCAGTGGCAGCTGCTTGGCGTCGAGGATTTCACCGGCCACCAGGTTGGTCAGCGACACTTCAGCGGTCGGGATCAGGTAGAAGTCGGCCTCGCCTTCGCGGCTGATCTTGAACAGGTCTTCCTCGAACTTCGGCAGCTGGCCGGTGCCCTGCAGGGCCGGGGCCTGGACCAGGTACGGGGTGTAGTGCTCCTCGTAGCCGTGCTCGCCGGTGTGCAGGTTGATCATGAACTGCGCCAGGGCGCGGTGCAGGCGGGCGATCGGGCCGCGCAGCACGGCAAAGCGTGCGCCAGACAGCTTGGCGGCGGCTTCGAAGTCCAGGCCACCGCTGACTTCGCCAAGGGCGACGTGGTCCTTGATTTCGAAGTCGAAAGCCTTCGGCGTGCCCCAACGGCGCACTTCGACGTTGTCGTCTTCGCTGGCACCGACCGGTACGCTGGCGTCCGGCAGGTTGGGAATGGTCAGCAGGATGCCATCCAGTTCAGCCTGGATGCCGTCCAGCTCGGTCTTGCCGGCAGCCAGTTCGTTGGCCATGCGCTCGACGTCGGCCATCAGCGGCGCAATGTCTTCGCCCTTGGCCTTGGCCTGGCCGATGGACTTGGAACGGGCGTTACGCTCGGCCTGCAGCTGCTCGGTGCGGGTCTGCACAGCCTTGCGGCGCTCTTCCAGTGATTCGATGCGCGCGACATCCAGGCTGAAGCCACGGGAGGCCAGGCGATCCGCCACTTCCTGAAGTTGGCCGCGTAACAGTTTGGAATCGAGCATATCGTTCTCTCGTTATGTGTAGGTGTTGGTTCAGAATCGGGTCAGGGACAGGCCGGCCCAGGTCGCGAGCAGCCCGCCCACCACGCTGATACCGGTATAGCCCAGAGCCAGCGGCACCTGCCCGCTTTCCAGCAGGCGTACGGTATCCAGCGAAAAGGAGGAAAAAGTCGTCAGGCCACCGAGGAAGCCGACGATCAGCCCGGCGCGCAGCTCGACCGGCACGATCGGCTTGTGCAGGAACAGGCCATAGAGCAGGCCGATCAGCAGGCAGCCAACCAGGTTGACCGCCAGCGTACCGAGATAGAAGTGCCGTGGCCAGTGGGCAGCCACCCAGTTGGTGGTAGCAAAGCGCAACAAGGTACCGGCAATACCGCCAGCGCTGACGGCGGCAATCAGTGCAATCACGGTTTTCTCCGCTGGCGGGGGCTGTTGCGGTCAAGGTCGGCCAAGTGGCGCAGCTTCTCGCCAATCTTCAGTTCCAGGCCACGGGGCACCGGCTGGTAGTACTGGCGAGGCTCGAGCTCCTCGGGGAAGTAGTCTTCGCCGGCGGCATAGGCGTCGGGTTCATCGTGGGCATAGCGGTACTCGTCGCCGTAGCCCAGTTGCTTCATCAGCTTGGTCGGGGCGTTGCGCAGGTGCAGCGGCACTTCCAGCGAACCATGCTCGGCAGCCTCGCGCAGGGCGGTCTTGAAGCCCATGTACACCGCGTTGCTCTTCGGCGCACAGGCAAGGTAGGTGATGGCCTGGGCCACCGCCAGTTCGCCCTCGGGGCTGCCCAGGCGCTCTTGCACATCCCAGGCCGCCAGGCACAGGCTGAGCGCGCGCGGGTCGGCGTTGCCGATGTCCTCGCTGGCCATGCGCACCACGCGGCGGGCGATGTACAGCGGGTCGCAGCCGCCGTCGAGCATGCGCGCGAACCAGTACAGGGCGCCATCGGGGTTGGAGCCGCGCACCGACTTGTGCAGCGCGGAAATCTGGTCGTAGAACGCCTCGCCACCCTTGTCGAAGCGGCGGCGGCTGTCGCCGAGCAGGCTCTGCAGCATCTCGACGTCGATCTCGCTGCCGTCTTCAGCCAGGTCCGAGGCGTTTTCCAGGAAGTTGAGCATGCGCCGGCCATCGCCATCGGCGGCGGCCATCAGCATCTTGAAGGCGTCGTCACCAACCCGCAGGTTGCGCTTGCCCAGGCCGCGCTCTTCAGTCAGCGCGCGGTTGACCAGCTTGCGCAGTGCCGCCTCGTCCAGGCTCTTGAGCACATACACCCGCGCCCGCGACAGCAATGCGTTGTTCAGCTCGAACGACGGGTTTTCGGTGGTGGCGCCAATGAACAGCAGGGTGCCGTCTTCCACATAGGGCAGGAAGGCATCCTGTTGCGACTTGTTGAAGCGGTGCACTTCGTCGACGAACAGGATGGTACGGCGGCCGTACTGGCCAGCCTGCTGCTTGGCCACTTCGACCGCCTGGCGAATCTCCTTCACCCCGGCCAGTACCGCCGACACCGTTTCGAAGTGCGCGTCGCAGAACTGCGCCAGCAGCCGCGCGAGGGTGGTCTTGCCCACCCCTGGCGGCCCCCAGAAGATCATCGAGTGCAGCGCACCCTGCTCCAGCGCCTCGCGCAGCGGTTTGCCGCGCGCCAGCAGGTGCTCCTGGCCGACGTACTCGTCCAGGTTGGACGGGCGCAGGCGAGCGGCCAGGGGCTGGGCGACGGGTTCGCTTCGAAACAGGTCCATGGCGAGCTCTGGTTACTCCTTGATGACGTCCGCGCCTTTGGGGATGTCGAACTTGAACTTGCTGTCCGGCACCGCCTGGTTGGCTTTCACGCCATTGAACAGGATGTTGGTGCGCTGGCCGACGCTGTCGATCAGCTGCATGTCGTTGATCAGGCCCTTGCGGAACGACACGCGCAGCGAGTCGAACAGGGTGTCCTTGGTCTTCGGCTTGAGGGTGAAGTCCATCACTTCGCCCTGCTCCTTGGAGCTGATGTCGAAGCTCTGGCTGATCTTCGACACGTCACCGGACAGCAGCAGCGCCGGGGTCTGGTTCAGGCGCTGGTCAAGCTTCTTGATGGTGGCCTGCTCCAGGTCCGGGTCCCACAGGGTGACGTTCTTGCCGTCGGATACCACCACCTGCTCCTGCGGCGCATCGGTGTGCCAGTAGAACAGGCCCGGGCGCTTGACGGTCATCTTGCCGGAGGTTTCCTGCAGGCTGGTGCCGCCGGCGTCCAGGGTCAGCTGGGAAAAGTTGGCCTCGATGGTCTGCGACTTTTCCAGCAATTGGGTCAGGCGTTGTACGTCTTGCTCACCGGCAAAAGCCGATACGGTGGCCGACACAGAAGCCGCGGCCAGGGCAGAAACCAACAGCATGCGAATCGCGCGCATGGGAGTCCTCATCGAGCATTGAAAAGGCCGGGCGCCACCGTTGGCGCCCGGCAAGGTGTTCGTCAGTCGCGCGGGCCGCCCGGGGCTATCACTTCCCGCGAGCCGTTGCTGTTCATGGGGGTGACCACGCCGGCCATTTCCATGGCTTCGATCATGCGGGCGGCGCGGTTGTAGCCGATCTTCAGTTTGCGCTGCACGGCCGAGATGGACGCGCGGCGGCTTTCCAGCACGAACTGCACGGCCTCATCATACAGGGCGTCGCTTTCCGAATCTTCGCCATCGCCACCACCGCCGCCGCCTTCGAAGCCGCTGCCGGCCTCCTCGACGCCGTTGAGGATGTCGTCGTTGTAGTCCGGGGCGCCGCGCAGCTTCCACGCTTCCACCACGCGGTGCACCTCGTCGTCGGAGACGAACGCGCCGTGCACACGAATCGGCAGGCTGGTGCCCGGCGGCATGTACAGCATGTCACCGTGGCCCAGCAGCTGTTCGGCACCACCCTGGTCGATGATGGTCCGCGAGTCGATCTTGCTCGACACCTGGAACGCCATGCGGGTCGGGATGTTGGCCTTGATCAGGCCGGTAATCACATCCACCGATGGGCGCTGGGTAGCGAGGATCAGGTGGATACCGGCCGCACGTGCCTTCTGGGCGATACGGGCGATCAGCTCTTCGACCTTCTTGCCGACGATCATCATCATGTCGGCGAATTCGTCGACCACCACCACGATGGTCGGCAGGGTTTTCAGCGCAGGCGGCTCGTCGTCCATGCTCTCGCGGCGGTACAGCGGGTCATGGATGATCTCGCCGGCGTCCTGGGCGTCCTTGATCTTGCGGTTGAAGCCGGCCAGGTTACGCACGCCCATGGCCGCCATCAGCTTGTAGCGCCGCTCCATCTCGGCCACGCTCCAGCGCAGGGCGTTGGCGGCATCCTTCATGTCGGTGACCACCGGGCACAGCAGGTGCGGGATGCCCTCGTAGATCGACAGTTCGAGCATTTTCGGGTCGATCATGATCAGCCGCGCGTCTTCCGGGCTGGACTTGAACAGGATCGACAGGATCATCGCGTTCACACCCACCGACTTACCGGAACCGGTGGTACCGGCCACTAGCAGGTGCGGCATCTTGGCCAGGTCGGTGATCACCGGCTTGCCGCCGATGTCGTGGCCCAGGGCCAGGGTGACCGGCGACTTCTGCTCGTCGTACTGCGGTGTGGCCAGCACTTCGGAGAAACGCACCATCTGCCGGTTCTCGTTGGGGATCTCGATACCCACGGTGGTCTTGCCGGGGATGACCTCGACCACACGCACACTGGTCACTGCCAGCGAACGCGCCAGGTCCTTGGCCAGGTTGGCGATACGGCTGACCTTCACGCCGGCGGCCGGCTGGATTTCGTAACGGGTAATCACCGGGCCCGGGTGGATCGAGTCCACCGCCACTTCCACGCCGAATTCCTTGAGTTTGATTTCCAGCAGCTGGCCGACACCGGCCAGGGATTCCGGCGAGTACTCGATCTTCTTCTGTTCGGCCGGGTCGAGGATTGAGATCGACGGCAAGGTACCTTCCACCGCGCTGTCGACGAACAGCGGCGCCTGCTTCTCCTTCATCACCCGCTTGCTCGGCTCCGGCGCCCTGGCGGGTGTCGGCGGCACGATCATCGGGGCCGCGGCAGGTGGTTCGCGGGAGATTACCGGCTCACGAGGTGCCGGCGACTCGCGTGGCACCACAGGCTCGCGCGACAGGGTTGGCTCACGTGGTTCGACCGACTGGGCAGGTGCTTCTTCACGCTTGAAGATGCGCTCGCGCAGCGCCGTCTTGGCCGGTTCGCGCTTGTCGGCGGCCATCGGCGCGGCCTTGACCACCGGTTCATCCTCGCGCAGCTGCGCCTCCAGGCGCTTGCGTTCGTTGCGTGCTTCCCACCAACGGTTGGCGGCGCCCTGCACCAGCTCGAACAGGTCGAGGGTGATCTTGCCGGTCAGGTCCATCACCTTGAACCACGACAGGTCGGTGAACACGGTCAAGCCGAACAGGAACAGGGCAATGAACATCAGCGTGCTGCCCTGCACGTTCAGCAGGTTGCGCGCCAGGTCGCCCAGGCTCTCGCCCAGCGCACCACCGGCGGAGAACGGCATGCTCGCAGGCGGGTGGAAATGGATATGCGCCAGCGCCGCACCAGACAGCACCAGGAACACCAGGCCGATCAGCCGCCAGGAGAACAGCCAGCCGCTCCAGTCCCAGGGCTGGTGGCGTTCGCGGAAGATCTGCCAGGTCTTTATCGCCAGCAGCAGCGGGAAGATGTAGGCGAAGTACCCCAGCACCATGAACAGGATGTCGGCGAAGTAGGCACCGGCACGCCCGGCGGCGTTCTGCACCTGGTCGACGTTGCTGGTGTGGCTGAAGCCCGGGTCCGACGTATCGTAGGTCAGCAGCGCCATCCACAGGTACAGGCACAGGGCGCCGACAGCGATCAACGCACCTTCCTTGAGGCGATAATGCAGCTGCTGCCGCCACAGGGGGACGGGCAAGGGAGCTGGAGTTGCGGTGGATTTCTTCAAAACGCGTCTATTCCTGCGCGTGCTGCGCGTCCAATAGTGATCGGCCGACGGTGCGGCCAATGAACCACTACTTTTAACATTACTGCCCGCCAGCCGCCATGGCGGCACGCCAGATGGGGGTATGGCCGGGGGCGACTTTCATATAGCTGCAATTTGAGCATGCATTTTCTTTTGTGACAAAGGCTTATGCTGTGTTTTTGCACAGGTGTGACAGCAAATGTAGCGGATGGTGCCTGCTGTTCCATGAATGTGTAGGAAATTGCCTAAATTACCGAGGCAACCTTGCTCCTTGTAGGAGCAGCCTTGTGCTGCGAAGAGGCCACCAAGGCCGTCACACCGGCTGTGGCACTACTGGCCTCTTCGCAGCGCAAGGCTGCTCCTACAAGGTGCCCTTCTGGCTTTGGGGGCCAAAGAGATTGACCCTGCTTTTCACCCGCGCCATGCTGCCCTCTCCCCTCCCCCACCGCACGATAGACCATGCTCACCTGGCTGACCCGCGACTCGCTGACCTTCCCGCCCCTGGAAAAGGCCCTGCACGACCCCAACGGCCTGCTCGCTGCCGGCGGCGACCTGAGCCCCGAGCGCCTGGTGCAGGCCTATCGCCATGGCTGCTTCCCGTGGTATCAGGACGGCCAGCCGATCCTCTGGTGGTCGCCCGACCCGCGCACGGTGCTGCTCCCGGAGCAGCTGCACGTGTCGCGCTCGCTGGCCAAGCTGATGCGCCAGGGTCGTTACCAGGTCAGCTTCGACACCGACTTCCCGGCGGTGATCGCCGCCTGCGCCGCGCCACGCGACTACGCCGACGGCACCTGGATCACCGACACCATGCGCGCCGCCTACTGCGAGCTGCACCGGCGCGGCATCGCCCATTCGGTGGAGGTGCGCCAGGATGGCGAGCTGGTCGGCGGCCTGTACGGCCTGGCCATGGGCCAGCTGTTCTTCGGCGAATCGATGTTCAGCCGCACCGACAATGCCTCCAAGGTCGGCTTCGTGACCCTGGTCAACCACCTGCGCCAGGCCGGTTTCGTCCTCATCGACTGCCAGATGCCGACCAACCACCTGCACAGCCTGGGCGCCCACGCCATCAGCCGCGCCGAGTTCGCCGGCTACCTGGCACGCCACCTCGACCAGCCCACCAGCGCCACATGGCTTCCCTAGGCGAGTTCTCATAGCTGGCTTACACTTAAAGCAAAGTCTCACCGAGGGGGTTGATCATGACAGAGTTGGCGCGGTTGAAGTTCTATGCCACTCAGCCCCACTCCTGCAGCTATCTGCCCGACGAACAGGCAACCACACTGTTCCTCGACCCCAGCCAGCCGATGGACGTGCACGTGTACGCCGATTTGTCGGAAATGGGCTTCCGCCGTAGTGGCGACCACCTGTACCGCCCGCATTGCCAGAACTGCAATGCCTGCGTGCCGGCACGCATCCCGGCGGCGCGTTTCATCCCCAACCGCCAGCAACGGCGCATCCTCAAGCGCAATGCCGACCTGACCGTGACCGCCGCGCGCCCGGCATTCAAGGAAGAGTACTTCGAGCTGTACCGGCGCTATATCGAAACGCGCCACGCCGACGGTGACATGTACCCGCCCAGCCGCGACCAGTTCTCCACCTTCCTGGTGCGCGACCTGCCGTTCTGCTGGTTCTACGAGTTCCGCCTGGAAGGCCGCTTGATGGCGGTAGCGGTGTGCGACCTGCTGCCCAACGGCCTGTCAGCGGTGTACACCTTCTACGAGCCGGACGAAGAACGCCGCAGCCTGGGCCGCTTCGCCATCCTCTGGCAGATCACCGAAGCCCTGCGCCAGGACCTGGAGGCGGTTTACCTGGGTTACTGGATCAAGAACTGCAAGAAAATGAACTACAAGACGCAGTATCGGCCTATCGAACTGTTGATAAATCAGCGCTGGGTCACCCTCAACTGAAAGGCATTGGCTTGACACACAGTTTTCGGGCATAATCCACGCCACTTTTTTGCCCGGTGCGGTTATGCGTCGGGCCAACACTGGATCCGAGGGCTCTACTGCATGTCGAAAGAAGACAGCTTCGAAATGGAAGGTACTGTCGTCGACACCCTGCCCAACACCATGTTCCGCGTGGAGTTGGAAAACGGGCACGTCGTAACCGCGCACATCTCCGGAAAGATGCGCAAGAACTACATCCGTATTCTCACTGGCGACAAGGTCCGCGTCGAACTGACGCCCTACGACCTGAGCAAGGGCCGCATCACCTACCGTGCGCGCTAAGCTCAAGCCATGAAAAAGCCCGGCCATGTGCCGGGCTTTTTTGTGCCTTCAGGATTGCAGGGGCTGCTTTGCAGCCCATTCGCAGCACAAGGCTGCTCCTACAAGGGCAACGCGCATTCCCTGTAGGAGCAGCCTTGTGCTGCGAATGGGCCGCAACGCGGCCCCCGCTATCACGCAACCTCAGCCGTGGTCTCGAAGTCGAACACCAACTCGCCATCGCGCAGGTCGACGTGCACCACGCCACCATGCTCGGCCAGTTCGCCAAACAGGATCTCCTCGGCCAGCGGCCGCTTGATCTTGTCCTGGATCAGCCGCGCCATCGGCCGCGCACCCATCTGCACGTCGTAGCCCGAGGCCGCCAGCCAGCCGCGTGCATCATCGCTGACTTCCAGCAACACTCGTTTGTCTTCCAGCTGCGCCTGCAGTTCGATAAGGAACTTGTCGACGATGCTCTTGATCGTCTCGTGGCTCAGGCGGCCAAACTGGATGATGGTGTCCAGGCGGTTGCGGAACTCCGGCGTGAAGCTCTTGCGGATGACTTCCATGGCATCGGACGCATGGTCCTGATGAGTAAAGCCGATCGAGGCCCGCGCGGCGGTTTCTGCGCCAGCGTTGGTGGTCATGATCAGGATCACGTTGCGGAAGTCGGCCTTGCGCCCGTTGTTGTCGGTCAGGGTGCCGTGGTCCATCACCTGCAGCAGCAGGTTGAAGACTTCCGGGTGAGCCTTCTCGATTTCGTCGAGCAGCAATACGCAGTGCGGTTGCTTGGTGATCGCCTCGGTCAGCAAACCACCCTGGTCGAAGCCAACATAGCCAGGAGGCGCACCGATCAGGCGCGACACGGTGTGGCGCTCCATGTACTCGGACATGTCGAAGCGCACCAGCTCCACGCCCAGCGCCTTGGCCAGCTGCCGTGCTGCTTCGGTCTTGCCGACGCCGGTCGGGCCGGCGAACAGGAACGAACCGACAGGCTTGTCCGGCGACTTGAGGCCGGCGCGGGACAGCTTGATGGCGGTGGCCAGCGAATCGATCGCCTGGTCCTGACCAAATACGGTCAACTTCAGGTCACGCTCGAGGTTGCGCAGCAGTTCCTTGTCGGAACTGGTGACGTGCTTCGGCGGAATCCGCGCGATCTTGGCGACGATGTCTTCGACCTGCGGCACGTCGATGCGCTTGACGCGGTTGGCCTCCGGCTGCAGGCGCTGGTAGGCACCGGCTTCGTCGATCACGTCGATGGCCTTGTCCGGCATGTGCCGGTCATTGATGTAGCGCGAGGCCAGTTCAGCGGCGGCGCGCAAGGCTTCGTCGCTGTACTCGATGTTGTGGTGGCTTTCGAAGCGGCCTTTCAGGCCACGCAGGATGCCCACGGTGTCTTCGACCGACGGCTCGCTGACATCGACCTTCTGGAAGCGCCGCGCCAGAGCACGGTCCTTCTCGAAAATGCCGCGGAATTCCTGGAAGGTGGTCGAACCGATGCAACGGATTTCACCGGACGACAGCAATGGCTTGAGCAGGTTGGACGCATCCATCACCCCGCCCGACGCCGCACCGGCACCAATGATGGTGTGGATTTCGTCGATGAACAGGATCGCCTGCGGGCGCTTGCGCAGCTCGCCGAGCAGCGCCTTGAAGCGCTTCTCGAAATCGCCACGGTATTTGGTACCCGCCAGCAGTGCGCCGAGATCGAGGGAATACACCACGCTCTGCGCCAGCAAATCGGGCACCTGGCCATCGACGATACGCTTGGCCAGGCCTTCGGCGATGGCGGTCTTGCCCACGCCTGCCTCACCCACCAGCAGCGGGTTGTTCTTGCGCCGACGGGCAAGGATTTGCGCCACGCGCTCAACTTCCTGCTCGCGGCCTACCAGCGGGTCGATACGGCCGGCACGGGCCAGTTCGTTCAGGTTGCTGGCATAGGCATCCAGCGGGTTGCTCGAAGAGGCGGTATCGCCGCCCTCTTCATCCTGCATTTCCTGGTCGTTTTCGGAATGCGGACCATGGCCCGGCACCTTGGAGATGCCATGGGCGATGTAGTTGACCACGTCGATGCGGGCCACGCTCTGCTGCTTGAGCAGGAACACGGCCTGGCTTTCCTGTTCGCTGAAGATCGCCACCAGCACGTTGGCGCCAGTGACTTCACGCTTGCCGGAGCTTTGCACGTGGAACACGGCACGCTGCAGTACACGCTGGAAGCCCAGGGTCGGCTGGGTTTCGCGATCTTCATCGTTGACCGGGATCAGGGGTGTGGTGGAATCGATGAACTCTTGCAGGTCGTGCTTGAGTTTGTCGAGATTGGCGCCACAGGCGCGCAGAACGGTCGCGGCAGCCTCATTGTCAAGGAGTGCCAGCAGCAGATGTTCGACGGTCATGAACTCATGACGCTTCGAACGAGCCTCCTTGAAGGCAAGATTGAGGGTGACTTCGAGCTCGCGGTTTAACATAGCTTCACCTCATACCCAAGTGGTCGGCGATTAACCGTCCTTCTCGATTTCACAGAGTAGCGGATGCTGGCTTTCCCTGGCGTATTGGTTGACCTGCATAGCCTTTGTTTCGGCGATGTCACGGGTAAACAATCCGCACACTGCCCGCCCTTCGGTATGGACGGTCAGCATGATCTTGGTCGCCAGCTCGCGGTTCAGATTGAAGAACGTCTCGAGCACTTCGACGACGAAATCCATCGGCGTGTAGTCATCGTTGAACAAAACCACCTTGTACATCGGTGGCGCCTGCAGGATCGGCTTGGCTTCCTGAACTGCAAGACCCGAGCCGTCGTCCTCATTCGATTGCGGGCGATCCTGATTGAATGTTAGTCGAATCTCACTAGGTGCATGCATGGAAAGAATTTCATCATGAGCGACAGGTTAAGGTTGTGGGTTGACTGCGAAGGGCACGGCCAGCGCAGGCGCCGGGCGACCTTGACTATCGGCAAAACGGTGTTACAACCAATAAGAACCCACCGTGGTCGATAAAGATCCGCGCAGTCAACCAGATTTTTCGCATGGTTCGTATGCGGATGAAGTGGATGATACTCCAGTGATGGAGTCCTTTGCAGAGGGACATAGGGATGGCAAGCGGTAAAGTCAAGTGGTTCAACAATGCCAAGGGCTACGGATTCATCAATGAAGAGGGCAAGACTGACGACTTGTTCGCTCATTATTCAGCCATCCAGATGGACGGGTACAAGACGCTCAAGGCCGGCCAGGCCGTGAGCTTCGACATCGTCCAGGGCCCCAAAGGCCTGCACGCGGTGAATATCAGCAGCGCCACTGCCGCCGCGGCCGCCAGGGCTCCGCACACCAGCAGCACTGCCGACGCCTGAACTGCCGCGCTGCCTGCCGGTACACGAAAAAACCGGCCGCCTCCTGACTGGAAGCGGCCGGTTTTCCGTTGCCTTACATATGCTTGATCATTTCATCGCCAAAGCCTGAACTGCTTACCAGCCTGGCGCCGTCCATCAGGCGTTCGAAGTCATAGGTCACGGTCTTGGCGGCAATCGCGCCATTGGTACCCTTGATGATCAGGTCCGCCGCCTCGGTCCAGCCCATGTGCCGCAGCATCATCTCCGCCGACAGGATCACCGAGCCCGGGTTGACCTTGTCCTGCCCGGCATACTTGGGCGCGGTGCCGTGGGTGGCCTCGAACATGGCCACGGTGTCGGACAGGTTGGCACCCGGCGCAATGCCGATACCGCCCACTTCCGCCGCCAGGGCATCGGACAGGTAGTCACCGTTGAGGTTGAGGGTGGCGATCACGTCGTACTCGGCCGGGCGCAGCAGGATCTGCTGCAGCATGGCGTCGGCGATGGCGTCCTTGACGATGACCTCACGGCCGCTCTTGGGGTTCTTGAACTTCATCCACGGGCCACCATCGAGCAACTCGGCCCCGAACTCGTCGCGCGCCACTTCATAGCCCCAGTCCTTGAAGGCACCCTCGGTGAACTTCATGATGTTGCCCTTGTGCACCAGGGTCAGCGACTCGCGGTCGTTGTCCACCACATACTGCAGGGCCTTGCGCACCAGGCGCTTGGTGCCTTCCTTCGACACCGGCTTGACGCCAATGCCACAGTCCTGGTCGAAGCGGATCTTGGTAACGCCCATTTCCTCCTTGAGGAACTTGATCACCTTGTTCGCCTCGGGCGAACCGGCCTTCCACTCGATGCCGGCATAGATGTCTTCGGAGTTCTCGCGGAAGATCACCATGTCCACATCGCCTGGCTTCTTCACCGGGCTGGGCACGCCCTGGAACCACAGCACCGGGCGCAGGCACACGTACAGGTCCAGCTGCTGGCGCAGGGCCACGTTGAGCGAACGGATACCGCCGCCCACCGGGGTGGTCAGCGGCCCCTTGATCGACACCACGTAATCACGCACGGCATCGAGGGTTTCCTGGGGCAGCCAGGTGTCCTGGTCGTACACCTGGGTGGCTTTTTCGCCGGCGTACACCTCCATCCAGGCGATCTTGCGCTTGCCGCCGTAGGCCTTCTGCACGGCGGCGTCGACCACTTTTATCATTACCGGCGAGACATCGACGCCAATCCCGTCGCCCTCGATATAAGGAATGATCGGGTTGTCGGGAACGTTGAGCGAATGGTCTGCATTGACGGTGATCTTCGCGCCGTCGGTCGGAACCTTGATTTTCTGGTATCCCATGCTTGCACTACTCCGCTGTCGGGTGTGATTGGACATCATGCGATCCACTGAGCCTAAACCACATCTGCCGACCTGCAAGGCATGCGACAACCCGCCACATTGCCGCTTAGTCTTTGGTCTTATAAATGGGCCGATATCACTTGGCCTTGCTGATTAGCCCGAATGGTTTGGTATACTCCGCCGCGACCGAAGGGTCATCGGGGCGATCCCTTGGAAAAATGCGGACCGCCCTTGGCCATGAATGGACACAAAGCCTGGCCACGAAGCCTGGACTGTTACCGCAGCCCAGCACTTGACGCTCGACTGATGCATCCACCATCACCGCTCGCAGCCTCTCGACTTTCCGCTCATGGCGTTGCCAGGGCGATGCGCCTACCCTGCGCACCACGAGACTCGAGCACGCTCAGCACACAGAGAGTTAACCCGCATGCCCACCCGTTCCAAGATCATCTATACCTTCACCGACGAAGCCCCCGCCCTCGCCACTTACTCGCTGCTGCCGATCATCGAAGCCTTCACCGCTTCGGCTGACATCGCCGTCGAAACCCGCGACATCTACCTGGCTGGCCGTATCCTCGCCGCCTTCCCGGAGCAACTGGGCGCAGAGAAGCAAGTAGGCGATCACCTGGCGGAACTGGGCCAGCTGGCTACCACCCCTGAAGCCAACATCATCAAGCTGCCGAACATCAGCGCCTCGGTACCGCAGCTGAAAGCCGCGATCAAGGAACTGCAGGGCAAGGGCTTCAACATCCCTGACTACGCCGACGAGCCGGCCACCGCGGAAGAGAAAGAATCCCGCGCCCGCTACGACCGCATCAAAGGTTCCGCCGTGAACCCGGTCCTGCGCGAAGGCAACTCCGACCGCCGCGCGCCGCTGTCGGTCAAGAACTACGCCCGCAAGCACCCGCACAAGATGGGCGCCTGGGCTGCCGACTCCAAGTCGCACGTTGCCCACATGACCCAGGGTGACTTCTACGGCAGCGAGAAAGCCGCACTGATCGAAGCTGACGACAGCCTGCGCATCGAGCTGGTCGGCAAAGACGGCAACACCACCGTACTGAAAGAAAAGACTGCGGTAAAAGCTGCCGAAGTCATCGACTGCGCCACCATGAGCCGCAAGGCCCTGAAAGCCTTCATCGCCGAGCAGATCGCCGATGCCAAGGCTTCCGGCGTGCTGCTGTCGGTACACCTGAAAGCCACCATGATGAAGGTCTCCGACCCGATCATGTTCGGCGTCATCGTCGAAGAGTTCTACAACGACGTGCTGGCCAAGCACGCCGCCGCCCTGGCTGAAGTAGGCTTCAACGCCAACAACGGCATCGGCGACCTGTACGCCCGCATCAAGGACCTGCCAGCCGAGAAGCAGGCCGAGATCGAAGCCGACATCCAGGCCCTGTACGCCCAGCGTCCGGCCCTGGCCATGGTCAACTCCGACAAAGGCATCACCAACCTGCACGTGCCGAGCGACGTCATCGTCGACGCCTCGATGCCGGCCATGATCCGTGACTCGGGCAAGATGTGGAACGCCGCCGGCGAACTGCAGGATGCCAAGGCGATCATCCCGGACCGCTGCTACGCCGGCATCTACCAGGCCACCATCGAAGACTGCAAGGCCAACGGCGCCTTCGACCCGACCACCATGGGCAGCGTACCGAACGTCGGCCTGATGGCACAGAAGGCCGAAGAATACGGCTCCCACGACAAGACCTTCCAGATCAAGGCCGACGGCGTCGTGCGCGTGGTCGACAGCAAAGGCCAGGTCGTTCTCGAGCAGAACGTCGAAGCCGGCGACATCTTCCGCATGTGCCAGGTCAAGGACGCGCCGATCCAGGACTGGGTCAAGCTGGCCGTCAACCGTGCCCGCCTGAGCAACACCCCTGCAGTGTTCTGGCTGGACCCGGCCCGCGCCCACGACGGCGTGATGATCGAGAAGGTGCAGAAGTACCTGAAGGATCACGACACCACCGGCCTGGACATCCGCATCCTGGCACCGGTCGACGCCATCAAGTTCTCCCTGGCCCGCATCCGCGAAGGCAAGGACACCATCTCGGTGACCGGCAACGTGCTGCGCGACTACCTGACCGACCTGTTCCCGATCATGGAACTGGGCACCAGCGCCAAGATGCTGTCGATCGTGCCGCTGATGAGCGGTGGTGGCCTGTTCGAAACCGGCGCCGGCGGTTCGGCACCGAAGCACGTGCAGCAGCTGGTGGAAGAGAACTTCCTGCGTTGGGACTCGCTGGGTGAATTCCTGGCCCTGGCCGCTTCCCTGGAGCACCTGGGCAACACCTACGACAACCCGCGCGCCAAAGTGCTGGCCAACACCCTGGACCAGGCCACCGGCAAGTTCCTCGACACCAACAAGTCGCCTTCGCGCAAAGTCGGTGGTATCGACAACCGCGGCAGCCACTTCTACCTGACCCTGTACTGGGCCCAGGCCCTGGCTGCGCAGAACGACGACGCTGCCCTGCAGACACGCTTCGCACCACTGGCCAAGACCCTGACCGAGAACGAGGAGACCATCGTCGCCGAGCTCAACGCCGTCCAGGGCAAGCCGGCCGACATCGGTGGCTACTACGCTCCGGATGCCGAGCTGACCGCCAAGGTGATGCGCCCAAGCCAGACCCTGAACAGCGCCATTGCCGCCCTGTAAGGTTCGCTTGAAGTAACAGCACAAACCCCGGCCACGCACCGGGGTTTGTGCTTTCTGGTCCCCGGGGCTGCTTTGCAGCCCTTTCGCGACACAAGGCCGCTCCTACAGGAGACCGCGCTCCGTTGTAATCGATGGACTCGCCCCCGCCGAGGCATCACAGTGCCACGGTGGCGTTCTAAGAAGCCAACGGCAGCGAGGG
>NZ_JBIGLU010000054.1:0-24980 GCF_043658375.1 Pseudomonas sp. PsB
GTGAAAGGGCGGTGTCCTAGGCCACTAGACGAAGGGGACGTAACCTTCGTGCCGATCCGCTTGCGCGAACCGCGGCAAAAATTGGTGGAGCTAAGCGGGATCGAACCGCTGACCTCCTGCATGCCATGCAGGCGCTCTCCCAGCTGAGCTATAGCCCCACAATGTCGCTTTGAACCGAAGCGCTGGCTGGGTGCCTGGCGTTTCGTTTTCGTTCATCGCTGTGGACGGGGCGCATATTAAGATCGGATTGCAGGGCTGTCAAACGAATTTTTCAAAATATTCAAAAAATTTTTCACAGATAACAATCACTTACCGCCCTGCCCTTGCCAAAACTGAACAGTGAGCCCTGTGGGAGCGGGTTTACCCGCGAATGCGACGGAAAACGCACCATCGTATTCGCGGGTAAACCCGCTCCCACAGGTTTGGTTTATAGCCTCGGGACCACTGTCAGGCGATGGAGGCCAGCAGCTTTTCCCATTCCTTGTTTTCTTTCTTCGACACACCACCCAGCAGGTCCAAGGCCTGGCGCAGGCGGTAGCGGGTCAGGTCAGGGCCAAGGATTTCCATGGCGTCCAGTACCGAAACCGAGCTGGCCTGGCCGGTAATGGCGGCAAACATCAGCGGCATGGCGTCACGCAGCTTCAGCTCCAACGCCTCGACCACCGCCTGGATGCAACCGGTGATGCGCTCCTTTTCCCACTGACGCAGGCTTTCGAGCTTCCACAGGATCAACTGGATCACCTGGCGTACCTGGTCGGCCGACAGTTTCTTGCTTTCGAACAGCTTGGCGTCCAGCTTCAGCGCGCCTTCGAAGAAGAACCCGCCCAGCGGGGCAACCTGGCTGAAGGTTTCCACCCGGCCCTGCACGTGCGGGGCGATCTTCATCATGTAGTCGCTGTTGAACGCCCACTTCTGCAGGCGCGCGGCGAACTCCTCGACCGGCAGTTCGCGCAGCCACTGGCCGTTCAGCCAGGACAGCTTCTCGATGTCGAAGATCGGGCCGCCCAGCGAGATACGCGACAGGTCGAAGTGCTCGACCATCTCGGCCAGCGAGAACTTCTCGCGCTCGTCCGGCATCGACCAGCCCATGCGGCCCAGGTAGTTGAGCATCGCCTCGGGCATGAAGCCCATGCGCTCGTAGAAAGTCACCGAGGTCGGGTTCTTGCGCTTGGACAGCTTGGACTTGTCCGGGTTACGCAGCAGCGGCATGTAGCACAGCTTGGGCTGTTCCCAGCCGAAGTATTCGTACAGCTTGATCAGCTTGGGTGCCGATGGCAGCCACTCTTCGCCACGCAGCACGTGGGTGATGCCCATCAGATGGTCGTCGACCACGTTGGCCAGGAAGTACGTCGGCAGGCCGTCGTTCTTCATCAGCACCTGCATGTCCATGCGGTCCCACGGGATCTCAACATCGCCACGCAGCATGTCCGGTACCACGCACACGCCTTCGCTCGGCACTTTCATGCGGATCACGTGCGGCTCGCCAGCGTCCAGGCGGCGCTGCACTTCCTCGGCGCTCAGCAGCAGCGCGCGGCCGTCGTAGCGCGGGGTTTCGCCACGGGCTTGCTGCTCGGCGCGCATCTGCTCCAGCTCTTCGGCGGTGCAGAAGCAGTAGAAGGCATGGCCGGCGTCAACCAGCTCCTTGGCGTACCTGGCGTAGATTTCGCCACGCTCGCTCTGCCGGTAAGGGCCGTGCGGGCCGCCGACGTCCGGACCTTCGTTCCATTCGATGCCGAGCCAGCGCAGGGCATCGAAGATCTGCTGCTCCGACTCGCGCGTGGAGCGCAGCTGGTCGGTGTCTTCGATGCGCAGGATGAACTCACCGCCGTGCTGCTTGGCAAAGCAGTAGTTGAACAGGGCGATGTAGGCAGTGCCGACATGGGGGTCGCCGGTAGGCGATGGCGCGATACGCGTGCGTACGGTGGTCATGGAGAGTCTCGAACGAAAGATGAAACAAAGGCGGGATGTTAGCAGGAGGCAGGCACCGGGCTCCAGCAATGGCGCGAACGTCACTTGTCGACTGGCCATGTGCCGCTGTTAAATTTATTTACATTTCTGGAACGATAGTCCTCATGCCTGCCCAACTCAAACGCCGCCTGCTGGTCTTCTTCACCTTGGTGGCCGTCATCGCCCTCGCCTTCCTGGGCCACTGGTACTTCAAGGGCCGCTTCTACGAAAGCACCGACAACGCCTACGTACAAGGCGAGATCACGCGCATTTCCAGCCAGTTGGGCGCACGCATCGACGAGGTGCGGGTCGAGGACAACCAGCACGTCAAAAAAGGCGACCTGCTGGTGCGCCTGGAGGCCGCCGACTTCGAACTGGCCGTGCAACGCGCCCGCGCCGCCCTGGCCACCCGCGAAGCCGAGCAGGTGCAGGCGCAAAGCCGCCTGACCCAGCAAGCCAGCCTGATCGCCGCCGGCCAGGCCCAGGTGGCGGCCAACCAGGCCACCTTCGACCGCTCGCGCCTGGACCTGAGCCGCGCCGAGAAGTTGCGCAAGCCAGGTTTCGTATCGGAAGAGCGGGTCACCACCCTGTCCGCAGACAGCCATGTCGCCGGCTCGCAGGTCGACAAGGCCCGTGCCGACCTGCAAAGCCAGCGCCAGCAGGTCAATGCGCTGACCGCCGAGCTCAAGCGCCTCGACGCGCAGATCGCCAACGCCCGCGCCGACCTGGCCCAGGCCGAACTGAACCTGACCCGCTGCGAAATCCGCGCACCGATCAGCGGCAGCATCGGCCAGCGCAACGCGCGCAATGGCCAGGTGGTACAGGCCGGTGCCTACCTGCTGTCGATCGTGCCGGACGAAGACATCTGGGTGCAGGCCAACTTCAAGGAAACCCAGATCGGACGCATGCAGCCCGGCCAGCGTGCCGAACTGCTGTTCGACAGCTACCCCGACACACCGATCGAAGGCCGGGTCGACAGCCTGTTCGCCGCCTCCGGCGCGCAGTTCAGCCTGCTGCCGCCCGACAACGCCACCGGCAACTTCACCAAGGTGGTGCAGCGCATCCCGGTCAAACTGACCTTCCGCGCCGACAACCCACTGCACGGGCGCATCCGCCCTGGCATGTCGGTGACCGCCACCGTCGACCTGCGCAGCGAAGACGAAGGCCGCAATGGCCGGTGACCAGCTGCTCAGGCCCACCGCCGAGCCGACCCGGCGCGACTGGATCGCGGTAATGAGCGTGATGCTCGGCGCCTTCATGGCGGTGCTGGACATCCAGATCACCAACTCGTCGCTCAAGGACATCCAGGGCGCGCTGTCGGCGACGCTGGAGGAAGGCTCGTGGATTTCCACCTCTTACCTGGTCGCGGAGATCATCATGATCCCGCTCACCGCCTGGCTGGTGCAGCTGCTGTCGGCGCGGCGCCTGGCGGTGTGGGTATCCGGCGGCTTCCTGTTGTCGTCGCTGTTGTGCTCGATGGCCTGGAACCTCGAGAGCATGATCCTGTTCCGCGCCCTGCAGGGTTTTACCGGCGGTGCGCTGATCCCGCTGGCCTTCACCCTGACCCTGATCAAGCTGCCCGAACACCACCGCGCCAAGGGCATGGCCATGTTCGCCATGACCGCCACCTTCGCCCCCTCCATCGGCCCTACCTTGGGCGGCTGGCTGACCGAGAACTGGGGCTGGGAATACATTTTCTACATCAATATCCCACCGGGCCTGGTGATGATCGCTGGCCTGCTGTACGGGCTGGAAAAGAAGGACGCGCACTGGGAACTGCTGAAAAGCACCGATTACGCCGGCATCGTCACCCTGGGCCTGGGGCTTGGCTGCCTGCAGGTGTTCCTGGAGGAAGGTCACCGCAAGGACTGGCTGGAGTCGCAGCTGATCGTCGGCCTGGGCAGCATCGCCCTGGTCAGCCTGATCACCTTCGTGATTCTGCAGTTTTCCAAGCCACACCCGCTGATCAACCTGCGCATTCTCGGCAACCGCAACTTTGGCCTGTCGAGCATCGCCAGCCTGGGCATGGGGGTGGGCTTGTACGGGTCGATCTACCTGCTGCCGCTGTACCTGGCTCAGGTACAGGGCTACAACGCCTTGCAGATCGGCGAGGTGATCATGTGGATGGGTATCCCGCAGCTGTTCCTGATCCCGTTGGTGCCGCAACTGATGAAAGTGGTGTCGCCCAAGGTGTTATGCGCACTGGGGTTCTGCCTGTTCGGCGCCGCCAGTTTCGGCTCGGGGGTGCTCAACCCGGACTTTGCAGGGCCGCAGTTCAACCATATCCAGATCATCCGTGCCATCGGCCAGCCAATGATCATGGTGACCATCTCGCTGATCGCCACGGCGTATATACAGCCGCAGGATGCGGGTTCGGCATCGAGCCTGTTCAATATCCTGCGTAACCTGGGCGGTGCGATCGGCATTGCGCTGCTGGCCACGCTGCTGGATGCACGGACCAAGGTGTATTTCGATTACCTGAGGGAGGCGGTGGTGCCGAGCAACCCGCAGGTGGCGGAGCGGTTGGCGCAACTGGCGGAGCGGCTGGGCAATGACAATGCGGCGCTGGGCAAGTTGAGCGAGATCACTCACCAGCAGGCGTTGATCATGGCCTATAACGATGCGTTCCACTTTGTGGGGATTGGGTTGGCGGTGAGCATGCTGGCGGTGTTGTTGACGCGGAAGTTGCCAGAGGGGCTGAAGGCTGGGGAGACCCACTGAATAGGTTGTCGCCTGAGCCGGCCTCTTCGCGGGTAAACCCGCTCCCACAGGTACTGCGCAGAGCTCAAGGATTACAACGATCCTGTGGGAGCGGGTTTACCCGCGAAGAGGCCAGTGCAGGCAGTAAAAAAATCAGCTGGTAATCAACCGCTCGCGCAGTTGGGCAATCTCGTCGCGCAATTGCGCCGCGGCCTCGAACTCCAGGTCGCGGGCGAACTGCATCATCTTCTCCTCCAGCTGCTTGATGCGCTTGGTGATCTCGCCCGGCGTGCGCAGCTCGGCCTCATAACGGGCGCTCTCCTCCGCTGCCTTGGCCATGCCCTTGCGCTTCTTGCTGCGCGCGCCGGGCACGGTGGCGCCTTCCATGATATCGGTGATGTCCTTGACCACACCTTTGGGCACGATGCCATTGGCCAGGTTGAATGCGATCTGCTTCTCGCGACGACGCTCGGTCTCGTCGATGGCGCGCTGCATGGAACCGGTGATGTTGTCGGCATACAGGATGGCCCGGCCATTGAGGTTACGCGCAGCACGGCCGATGGTCTGGATCAGTGAGCGCTCGGAGCGCAGGAAACCTTCCTTGTCGGCATCGAGGATCGCCACCAGCGACACCTCGGGCATGTCCAGGCCCTCACGCAGCAGGTTGATGCCCACCAGCACGTCGAAGGTACCCAGGCGCAGGTCGCGGATGATCTCCACCCGCTCGACGGTGTCGATGTCCGAGTGCAGGTAACGCACCCGCACGTCGTGGTCGGCCAGGTAGTCGGTGAGGTCTTCGGCCATGCGCTTGGTCAGCGTGGTGGCCAGCACCCGCTCGCCCTGCGCCACGCGCTTGCGGATTTCCGACAGCAGGTCATCCACCTGGGTAAGCGCCGGGCGTACTTCCACCTGTGGGTCGACCAGGCCGGTGGGGCGCACCACCTGCTCTACCACGCGCCCGGCGTGCTCGGCCTCATAGGGACCCGGGGTGGCGGACACGAAGATGGTCTGCGGGCTGACATCTTCCCACTCGTCAAAACGCATCGGCCGGTTGTCCAGCGCCGAAGGCAGGCGGAAGCCGTATTCGACCAGGGTTTCCTTGCGCGAGCGGTCGCCCTTGTACATGGCGCCGACCTGCGGAACGCTGACGTGGGATTCGTCGATCACCAGCAGCGCATCGGGCGGCAGGTAGTCGTACAGGGTGGGCGGCGGCGCCCCGGCCGGGCGCCCGGACAGGTAGCGCGAGTAGTTCTCGATGCCGTTGCAGTAGCCCAGCTCCAGGATCATCTCCAGATCGAAGCGGGTGCGTTGCTCCAGGCGCTGGGCCTCGACCAGCTTGTTGGCCTTCTGCAGATACTCCAGGCGGTCCTTGAGCTCTTCCTTGATGCCTTCCACCGCCTCCAGCAGGGTTTCCCGCGGGGTGACGTAGTGGCTCTTGGGGTAGAAGGTGAAACGCGGCAGCTTGCGGAAGACCTCGCCAGTCAGCGGGTCGAAGGCGGCGATGTTCTCCACCTCGTCATCGAACAGTTCGATGCGGATGGCCTCGAGGTCCGATTCGGCCGGGAAGATGTCGATCACATCGCCGCGCACGCGGAAGGTGGCGCGGGCAAAGTCCATCTCGTTGCGGGTGTATTGCAGGTCGGCCAGGCGGCGCAGCAGCGCGCGCTGGTCGAGCTTGTCGCCGCGGTCCACGTGCAGGACCATTTTCAGGTAGGTCTCGGGGCTGCCCAGGCCGTAGATGCACGACACGGTAGTGACGATGATCGCGTCACGCCGCTCCAGCAGCGCCTTGGTCGCCGACAGGCGCATCTGCTCGATGTGGTCGTTGATCGAAGCGTCCTTCTCGATGAAGGTGTCGGACGACGGTACGTAGGCTTCAGGCTGGTAGTAGTCGTAGTAGGAAACGAAGTACTCCACCGCATTGTTGGGGAAAAACGCCTTGAATTCGCCATACAGCTGCGCGGCCAGGGTCTTGTTCGGCGCCAGCACCAGGGTCGGGCGCTGCACCTGCTGAATGACGTTGGCGATGCTGAAGGTCTTGCCCGAGCCGGTCACCCCGAGCAGCGTCTGGTGCGACAGCCCCGCCTCGATGCCTTCGACCATCTGGCGAATGGCCTCGGGCTGGTCGCCGGCCGGCTGGAAACGGGTGACGAGCTGGAACTCGGACATGACGGACCTCGCGGTGTTGCAGCAACTGTAAATTTAGCCAGTAGTCTATACCCAAATGCGCCCGCCGGGGGGCGCTTTCAAGGCACAGCTGTGAGCGCTTGTTACGGTGGACCCGGCAATTAGACCAATGGTCGAAAAATATTTGCGCAAATGACCGGAAAAGCGATGCCGGACTGTCGCGGTGACCGGTCGGTATCACTATACTGACTCCCCGTTTGTGCACCGCTTCAGTGCATTCGGGCTGGAGCGTGTACGTCCTATCACACTCCAATCAGAGCCAAGGTAACAATGAGCCTGTTTTCCGCTGTCGAGCTGGCACCCCGCGACCCTATTCTGGGCCTCAACGAAGCATTCAACGCCGACCCACGTACCGACAAGGTCAACCTGGGCGTGGGCGTGTACTGCAATGAGGAAGGCCGCATTCCGCTGCTGCGCGCCGTGATCGAAGCCGAGACCCAGCGTGCCGCCCAGCACGCCTCGCGCGGCTACCTGCCGATCGACGGCATCGCCACCTACGACCAGGCTGTACAAAAGCTGCTGTTCGGTGCCGAGTCGCCACTGCTGGCCGCTGGCCGCGTGGTTACCGTGCAGGCCGTCGGCGGTACCGGCGCGCTGAAGATTGGTGCCGACTTCCTCAAGCGTGTGTCGTCTGACGCCGTGGTTGCCATCAGCGACCCGAGCTGGGAAAACCACCGCGCGCTGTTCGAATCGGCCGGCTTCCCGGTGCAGAACTACCGCTACTACGACGCGCCGACCAACGACGTCAACCGCGCCGGCATGCTCGAAGACCTGAACAACCTGCCGTCCGGCTCGATCGTGGTGCTGCACGCCTGCTGCCACAACCCGACCGGCGTCGACCTGAGCCTGGACGACTGGAAAAACGTCCTGGAAGTGGTCAAGGCCAAGGGCCACGTGCCGTTCCTCGACATGGCCTACCAGGGCTTCGGTGACGGCATCGCCGAAGACGCCTTCGCCGTGCGCCTGTTCGCCGAGTCGGGCCTGGAGTTCTTCGTGTCCAGCTCGTTCTCCAAGTCGTTCTCGCTGTACGGCGAGCGCGTCGGTGCGCTGTCGATCGTCACCGCCTCCAAGGACGAGAGCACCCGCGTGCTGTCGCAGGTCAAGCGCGTGATCCGCACCACCTACTCCAACCCGCCGACCCACGGTGCAACCATCGTTGCCACCGTGCTGAACAGCGCCGAACTGCGCCAGATGTGGGAAACCGAGCTGGCCGAAATGCGCGAGCGCATCCACGGCATGCGCAAGCAGATGGTTGCGCTGCTGGCCGAATATGGCGCCAACCGCGACTTCAGCTTCGTTGGCCGCCAGGTTGGCATGTTCTCGTACTCGGGCCTGACCGTCGAACAGGTCGCCCGCCTGAAGAACGAGTTCGGCATCTATGCGCTGGACACCGGCCGCATCGCCGTGGCCGCGCTGAACCAGAGCAACATCCACGTGGTGACCAAAGCTATCGTGCAGGTGCTGTAACTCATTGTTTTGCCTAGGGGTGGCTTGACTTCCCCTAGGCAATCAGTAAGATACGCACAGATTCCGCGATAGCTCAGTCGGTAGAGCAAATGACTGTTAATCATTGGGTCCCTGGTTCGAGTCCAGGTCGCGGAGCCAAACATTGAAAACCTCCAGATGCGCAAGCACTGGAGGTTTTTTGTTGCACTTATCCCCTCATGCCAGAGCATGGCTGCTGTATCGTCCGAGATCCCTCGACGAGCACAGGCAAGCATGAAAGCCAACGACTTCACCCAGAACGCTCAGCAAGCGGTGGCAATCGCCGCCAACCAGGCCCTCCTGGCAAGCCGACAAGCAACGTTCGCCGTGGGTGGCTGCATCATCGAAAATGCCACTGGCAAGGTACTGGTCGCCCTGCACAACCGCGTGCTGGAGCCTTCTGCAAGCCAGGCGCAACCCGCATACAGGCTTCACGACCCAACGGGGCATGGTGAGCGCCGGCTGGTCGACTGGTATTTCGACAACCAGCAGCGCCTTGCCCTCCCCCCTGCGCATGAACTGACCGTCATCACCACGCTCGACCCCTGCGCCATGTGCGCAGGTGCCTTGCTGACTGCCGGCTTCAATGTTGCGGTAAGTGCGCTCGACACCTTTGCCGGCATCAATCATGACGGCCGCTTCGAATTCCCCGGCCTGCCGGCCGCACTTCGTCTGCGCGTGCAAGCCACATGGGGCTACTATGCTGTCGGCAGCCCTTTTGATCGCGACTATGTCGGGCCGGCGCAAGGGCCGATCTACGCTGGCGAACGTATCGACGCCGCAACGATGTGCCTTACCCGTTCGTTGTTCGAAGCCAGCGTGAACCACGTGCACGACGAAAGCAGCAACGCCGGCCTGCCGCCCTCTGCCCTGAAAGACCCGATCACCCTACCCAGCCGGAGCTTGGTACGCCAGGCCCTGGCGGGTTTGAGCCCATGGAGCCTGCGCATCAAAAGTGCAGACCCTCGCCTGCCCGGCATCGAACTGGCCGAGCCATTGGTCGACACCGCTCTCGCGGCAGATACGTGCAACGCCGTAGCCTTGCTGGACCCATTCGGCAATCTGCTGGCCTGCCTGGGCGGTGACGAAACGCGCTCCCCCATTCGCACTGCGTTCATGGAGACCACTCGCAGCTACGCCGCGTTACGCTGGAACCTGATGAACCATGACGACCCACAGGTCCGCGACGAAGCACACCAGCATCTCACCCACCCCCGTTACTGCACATTCGTCCTGCTCCGTTTTCCGGACCCGGCCGGCAGCGAGGCGGTCATGACCCTTGGCGCCTATGGCTCCACCCTGGAACGGCACACCGCGCCGTCTTTCCCCTCAAGCCTGCAATATGTATTGCTGCCAACTGGCTGCACTGCCAAGGATGTTGCTCGACTGGCGCAAAATCTGCCGCCGTTCTACACCAGCAACGCGCAGGTCGCGCCTTGCCAGGTACTGGACCCGAACCTGATGCAGGAAGTGACAACCCGGCTGGGGCAGGCTCAGCGCTCCGAGCCTGCTGCCGGATAGGGCAATGTGACCGCACTGCCTTCATCCACCAGGCTCCAGACCAGCAACTTGGCTGACTGCCTCTGACTGGCGTTGCGTGACACGCTGTGCACGGTACCCGGGGCTTCGTACCAGTATTCACCGGCCTTGTAGGTTTTCTCCGGCTCGTTATCGAGCTTCGATACCACTGCCCCTTCCAGCACGTAGGCCATCACTGCGCCCGGGTGCTGATGCGCGGGTGATGCCTGGCCGGGGGCGTAGCTGACGGTGAGCATCACGGCGCTCTTGCCGGGGGCGTTCGAGGGTTGTTGCTGCTGCAGGACCTTGACCTGGCCGGCAGCGTCGCCGTGCGCCCAGGCAGGGGTCTGGGCGGCGAACAGGGCGAAAAGGATGATGCTGAAGGGTTTCATGGGGGGCTTCTCCTGGATGGCAATTGCCTGCAGGTTAGGCCTGTGGGGCAGAGAGACAAATGACCAATTCGGGGAAAAACCAAGAGGCCGATTATTGCCTGTGCCGGCCTCTTCGCGGGCTTGCCCGCTCCCACACCCTTGAAGCCTGTGGAGAACCCTGTGGGAGCGGGCGAGCCCGCGAAAAGGCCGGTGCAGGCAACAGAGATCTCAGCTGCTACGCCCGATCGGATAAAACTCACCGTGGCTCCAGACCCCAAGCCACTCTTCCCCATCGATCTCACGCGGCACCGCCAGCTCTACCAACTGGTAGAACACATTCCGATTAATCAGCGCCTCAAGGTTGCTGCGCATCAGCACATACGGCGATGGCTCCTGCGTGACCGGGTCGATCACCACGCGCAGCGGGTTGGCCGGCCCGGCTTCGACCTGGTCCTCGACATTGCTGGTGAAGCGCAGCACCTGCTGCTCACCCTTACCTTCCACATCCAACGCCACGGCCACGAACGGCGCATCGTCGACGCGGATGCCCACCTTCTCTACCGGGGTAATCAGGAAGTAGTCATCGCCATCGCGGCGGATGATGGTGGAAAACAGCCGTACCATCGGCTTGCGACCGATCGGCGTACCCAGGTAGTACCAGGTGCCATCACGGGCGATGCGCATGTCGATGTCACCGCAGAAATCCGGGTTCCACAGATGCACCGGCGGCAGGCCCTTGGCCTTGGGAATCTGCGCCAGAAGATCATTGGCCTTGCCGGAATCGCTCATCACGCTTGCCTCATTCACTCACACCCAGAAGGCTACGAGCGTACTCGCGCATCGGCGCGCCAAGCAAATCCTCCGGGGTTTTATCGTGGAACGTCAACAAACCGCCACGGCTCTTGATACGCGCAGTGTCGATCAGGTAGCGGGTGCTGGTTTCGATGAGCATCATCTGCACCACGCCGGTGTCCCAGCCCAGGCGGTCGACCGCCTGTTCGTCATACCACTCGTCGCCATTGCCGATACGGTCGTCGGTCCGGGCGAAGCGGGTGTACAGCACGTAGTCGGCACCCACTGAACGCGCTTGGGCGATGGCCTCTTCCAGGCCCAGTGGCCCTTGGGCGCGGCGTACCAGCGGGAAATACTCGACGAAGCTCTTGTAGGCCTGCTCGGCTACCGCGTTCTGCCGCGGCACCGGCCCCTTGCCTGGGGGCACGAACGCGCCCTGGCCGATGAAGATGAACGAATCGGGCTGCAGGCGGATCGACAGGGTGCGCCGGGTATCGCTGTGGTCCAGCAGACCGGCATCGCTCATGTGGTAACGGACGCCCTCGCCCATATCGCTGACATTCATGCAACCGCCCAGCGCCATCAGCGCCAGCAGCAAAACCAGGCTACGCATCTTTCCTCCAGTGGCCGGCGACGAAAAACCGGCGAATAGCCGGCGGATGCAGCTTTTGCGCCAGCTTCAGCCACCGATCACCTTCATCACCATCACATCGCCGGAAAACGCCAGGTCCTGCTTGTCTGCCAAGGCCTTGACCAGCAAGCGCTGCAGGGCCGGCAGCGCCTGATGCCGCGGTTTTTCCAGCAGGTCACCGACGAAATGGCGATTGCCCGACGACAGGCAGCCGTGTAGCCAGCCCGTGGAGGACAGGCGCAGCCGCGAACAGGTGCGACAGAACGGTACGCTTTCGTTGGCGATCACGCCGAAGTGGCCTTTGCCGGGTACCTGATAACGCAAGGCGGTGGCATCCAGCGGCGCGTCGACCTGAACGTAGGCATGCTTGCCAGCGATCAGTGCGAGCAGTTGGTCGAGGCCGACGAACTGCTGCAGGAAGGCGTTGTGGTCACGGGCCAGGTGGCCCATGCGCATGAGCTCGATGAAGCGCAGTTCGAAGCCGCGCTCAAGGCAGTAATCCAGCAACGGCAGCACCTGATCGAGGTTGTGCCCGCGCATCGGCACCATGTTCACCTTGATCTGCATGCCCATGGCGCTGGCCTGCTGCATACCCGCCAGCACGCTGGCCAGATCGCCGCCCCGGGCGATACGGCGGAAGGCATGTGGGTCGAGGGTGTCGAGGGAAACGTTCAATCGGCGGATACCTGCCGCCTGCAACTGGGGCAACTTGCGCGTCAGCAGCTGGCCATTGGTAGTCAGCGAGATATCGTCAAGGTCGAGCTTGGCCACGGCGGCCAGGAAGGCATCCAGACGTGGACTGACCAATGGCTCACCGCCGGTGATGCGCAAGCGTTCGATGCCGGCGGCGTCGATCAGGTAGGCCACGCCACGGGCCAGGGCATCCGCCGGCAGTTCGTCCTGTGCTGCTACCAGGCGCTTGCCGTCTGGTACGCAGTAGGTGCAGGCATAATTACAGGCAGCCGTCAGGCTGACGCGCAGGTTGCGAAAACGCCTGCCTTGACGATCGACGATCATGAATGACTCCGGCATGGATGATGGGGGCTGGCAAAACCTGACTCATAGATCAGGTTTTTGCAAGCCCTGCACATCGCCGAAATAGGTAGGAGCAGCCTTGTGCTGCGAAAGGGCCGGTACAGCCATGCAGATGTGTGCTGGCTGTACCGGCCCTTTCGCAGCACAAGGCTGCTCCTACAGGTACTGCGTATTGCCTGAACGCGGATGCTTCAGTTCGAGGGTTCCGGGTCGCGCTTGCGCTTGTTGCCCATGCGCACGCCAATGTCCATCAGGAACTGGAAGAAGCCTTCCTGATCCTCCAGCACATTGCTCCAGAACGGCGAGTGGTACAGCGCCACGGCGCCGTGCACCAGCGCCCAGGCGGCGCAATAATGGAAATACGGCGGCACGTCTTCGAGCTTGCCTTCGCTGATACGGCCCTTGATCAGCTGGGTCAGGCGGTCGAAGTTGGAGGCACGGATGCTGTGCAGCTGTTCGACCATTTCCGGTACCTGGTTGCCCTTGACCACCTTTTCTTCCAGGCGGTCGAACAGCCGGTAACGCTGCGGATCGCGCATGCGGAACTCGAAGTAGGCTCGCGACAGGGCTTCCTTGTCGCGATCGACGTCGGCCGAATGCAACAGCGCGATCAGGTCGCGCTCGTAGTCGAGCATCAGGCGCAGGTAGATCTCCGCCTTGGACTTGAAGTGCTTGTAGATCGTGCCTTTGCCGATGCCCACGGCGTCAGCGATCATCTCGACGGTGACGCTGTCTTCACCCTGTTCGAGAAACAGTTTGAGCGCGGTGTCGAGGATTTCCTGTTCGCGACGGCGAAACTCACGGACCTTACGAGGTTCTTTCTGCATAGGAAGGACTGGATGACAATCGAAGCGGTTTATTATGCCTAACTTGCGGGAAATTGCACGGATCATCCTAGCATGTCTGTGTTTCATGATGCTTACGGCCATGCGCTGCGGGAGGAATGAAACGTTGGCGTATTCCAAATCTGTTTAAAAAACGATCAATATGCACTGGCACTGCGCCAAAGCTGACCAATACTTGAAGTGTTGGCGCGGCGCATCCCCCCCAAGTGGCGCGCCGATAAAGGTGCTCAGGGACCGCGTACCTTTGTTTTACTCCTAATGGTCTTAACCCGGATTCCCCCCCCAGAACCCGGGTTTTTTTTGGGTGTTTCGAGGGGTAATGAAGCCGGGGTTCAAGTTTGGGGTTGGTGGGGATTGCATGAGGACCACCAGGCGCCCGCCACGATAGTTGCAGCGCCTGTCAGATCGAGCGCCGCCCGCGCGGCGCTTCGCAGCACAAGGCTGCTCCTACATCTGTTTCGGGCCAGTTATTCCTGAGGCGAAGGCGCGCGCCCATTGGTGTCCACCTCGATTTCGTGCCGGGCAAACAAGGCGGTCGCGTGCACTGGCACAGGCGTTACTGGCCCGAAACAGATGTAGGAGCAGCCTTGTGCTGCGAAGCGCCGCGCGGGCGGCGCTCGATCTCACAGGCGCTGAAGATGTTGTGACAGGCACCTGGTAGCCCTCGCACACCCACCCTCTTCGAATCAGCTCACCCGCGCCAACGGGAACAAGCGCTTGAAGTTGGCAGTGGTCTGTTCTGCCAACTGCTCATAACTGGCCCCGCGCAACGAAGCCACGTACTCCGCCACCTCACGCACGTACTGCGGCAAATTCGGCTTGCCCCGATGCGGGATCGGCGCCAGGTACGGCGAATCCGTTTCCACCAGCAAACGATCGACCGGCACCTGCCGCGCCACTTCACGCAGGGCATCGGCATTGCGGAAGGTAACGATGCCAGACAACGAAATGTAATACCCCAGGTCCAGCGCCGCCTTGGCCATGTCCCAGTCTTCGGTGAAGCAGTGCAGCACCCCGGCCTGCGGCAGGTTGGCCTCGCGCAGCAGCGCCAGGGTATCGGCACGCGCCGCACGGGTATGCACGATCACCGGTTTGCCGGTCTGCCGCGAGGCCTCCAGGTGCAGGCGGAACGAGGCTTGCTGCAACTCGGCTGCTTCCGGCTCGTAGTGGTAATCCAGCCCGGTTTCACCAATCGCCACCACATGTGGGTGAGCCAGTTCGCGCAGCAGCCATTCCAGCGCCGGCGTTTCGCCCGGCGCCAGGTCCAGCGGGTGCACGCCCACCGAGCAATCGACATCGGCGTAGCGCTCGCTCAGCGCCTTCACCGCACCAGCATTCTCGGCACTGACGCCAATACACAGGAAATGCCCGACCCCGCGCTCACGCGCCGCCTGCAAGGCAGCATCGAGGGAGCCCTGGTGGGCGCTCAGGTCTAGACGGTCGAGATGGCAATGGGAATCTACGAGCATGGGATAACGACACACATGAAAAAATGAAAATCAGCGGGCGCCCGGCAACTGCAGCCAGTGGGCCAGCAGCGATTCAAGCAGCAGGGCGCGGTTGAGGTTGGCCTTGCCCAGCACCTTCTGGCGCTGCTCCAGGATCCATGCCTGCACCTCCAGCACCTTGGCCTGGCGGCTCTTCTGCGCCAGGTACTGCACCACCTTGCGCATATCGGCCAAGCCTAGCCCCTCCTCGTCCTGGGTCAATTGGTAGCGCAGGATCAGGTGCGCCCAATCGCAGAACCAGTCGAACAGCAGCAACAGCGGCACACCGCTCCAGGCATCGGCCAGCTGGCTGGGCGATTGCTGCTGCTTGAGCAGCTTCTTCACCCCGTCGGTGACCAGCGCGCGCTGCTCGCGCACGCCTTGCGCCTGCAGGCTGACCGCCATCAGCGGCGAACCGGCAGCCAGGGTCAGCAACTCGTCGCGCTCGGCCTCGTCACTGTCAGGCAGCGCGCCGGCCAGCCAGGCCTGGCTCTGGGCCAAGCTGGGCTGCGGGCAGGCGACCTGCTGGCACCGGCTCTTGATGGTCGGCAACAGGCGGCTGGGCTGGTGGGTGACAAGCAGCAACACGGTGTCGCCGGAGGGTTCTTCGAGGCTTTTGAGCAGGGCGTTGGAGGCGTTGACGTTCATCGCTTCCACCGGCTCGATCAGTACCACCTTGCGCCCACCCAACTGCGCGGTCTGCACCACGAAGGCCACCAACTCGCGCACCTGGTCGACCTTGATCGGCTTGTCGGCTTCTTCGGGCTCGAGGACGAAGTTGTCCGGGTGGCTACCGGCCTTGAGCAGCAGGCAGGACTTGCACGCGCCACAGGCCTCCAGGTCCTGGGGCTGCTGGCACAGCAGGCGGGCCATCAGGCGCTCGGCCAAGGCCCGCTTGCCGATGCCCTGCGGCCCATGCAGCAGGTAGGCGTGAGCGTGCTGGCTGCGGCCAGCCAATTGTTGCCAGAGCGCCTGCTGCCAGGGATAGGCCTCAGCCACGGCAACGCTCCACGATGCCTGGTAGCAACGCATCGATGGAGCGCTGCACGGCCTCCAGAGGCTGGGCGGCATCGAGCAGACTATAGCGCTGTGGTTCGCGATTGGCGCGCTGCAGGTAGGCCTGGCGCACCGCCTCGAAGAACGCCTGGCCTTCCTGCTCGAAACGGTCCAGGCGGCCACGGGCGGCGGCGCGGGCCAGGCCCACTTCGACCGGCAGGTCGAAGACCAGGGTCAGGTCCGGGCGCAGATCGCCCTGGACGAACTGCTCCAGGGTGGCGATCCGCTCGACCGACAAACCGCGCCCGCCGCCCTGGTAGGCGTAAGTGGCATCGGTAAACCTGTCACACAAGACAACCGCCCCGCGGGCCAGCGCCGGCCGGATCACCTGCGCCAGGTGCTGGGCACGCGCAGCGAACACCAGCAACAGTTCGGTGTCGGCCGCCATGCTTTCATCGCTGGGCGCCAGCAGCAGCTCGCGCACCTTTTCGGCCAGCGGCGTGCCGCCGGGCTCACGGGTCAGCACCACGTCCAGGCCCTGCTCGCACAGGCGCGCAGCCAGGTAGTCGCGGTTGGTGCTCTTGCCCGCGCCTTCGGGGCCTTCCAAAGTAATAAACAAGCCGCTCACAGGCAGTCCTTAATGTTGTTCGTCAGGCATCGGCCGTTCGGCCGCTTGCGCGCCGCCGGCAGGGGCGTCCTGCACAGGCGGCTGGTCGGGCGCTGGCTGCGCGGTAGACTCGTCGGCAGGCGCCTCGGGCTGTTCGGCCTCGTCGGTACTTGGTTGTGGTTGGGGTTGTGGCTGCGATTGCGGCGCGGGGCTGGAGCGGTAGTCCGCACGGCGCTTGAGCTGGAACTCGCGCACCGCCGAGTTGTGGTCGTCGAGGTCGTCGGAAAACACGTGGCTGCCATCGCCACGGGCGACGAAGTACAGGCTGGTGCCATCGGACGGGTTGAGCGCCGCGTGAATCGCTTCGCGACCGACCATGGCGATCGGGGTCGGCGGCAGGCCGGTGATGGTGTAGGTGTTGTAGGGCGTCGGCTCGCGCAGGTCGGCGCGGGTGATCTTGCCGTTGTAGCGCTCACCCATGCCGTAGATCACCGTAGGGTCGGTCTGCAGCATCATGCCCAGGCGCAGGCGCCGCACGAAAACGCCAGCGATCTGCCCGCGCTCCTGGGGAATGCCGGTCTCCTTCTCTACCAGCGAGGCCATGATCAGCGCCTGGTACGGGTCACGGTATGGCAGGTCGGTGGTGCGCTCGGCCCACTCCTTGGCCAGCACTTCGTCCAGGCGCATATAGGCCTGCTGCAGCAACTCGACGTCGCTCATGCCACGCACGAAGCGGTAGGTGTCCGGGAAGAAGCGCCCCTCGGGGAACACACCGGTATGGCCGAGCTTGTCCATCACTTCCGAATCGGACAGCCCATCCAGCGTGTGCTTGATCTTTTCATGCTTGGCCACGGCCGAGCGCACCTGGCGGAAGGTCCAGCCTTCGACCAGGGTCAGGTTGTACTGCACCACGTCGGCCCGACGCCAGGCATCGAACAACTGCTCCACGGTCATGCCGGGGGTCAGGCGGTACTCGCCGGTGTGCAGGGGGGTGCCGGCCATGTTGAAGCGCCAGTACAGGCGCAACCAGACGGCGTCGTCGAGCAACCCTTCGTTCTGCATGCGATAGAACATGCGATTGGGGGTGGTGCCATTTGGCACGTCGAGCAGGCGCTCCTGCGTCACGTGCAGGGGCTGCTCCAGGACCGAGTTGACCTTCCAGGCCGACCAGCCCACGGCAAGGCCGGCGAGGATCAAGCCCATTTCCAGCAGCAGCAGGAATTTACGTCTCACGAATTCAGGTTTCCAGTAACGTACGGGCAACGGCCTGCAGTTTACGGGTGAGCGGGCCCGGCGACCAGTTTAGCGCGGCAACGCCACGCACGGGCCAGACACCGTAGACGCTGTTGCAGACAAATACTTCATCTGCCTGCTCCAGCGCGTCGAACGGCAGGTCGCAGACCTGCACCGGGATGCCCAGCAGCGCTGCCTGTTCCAGCAACGCGGCCCGCATCACGCCAGCGACGCCACAGCGGCTGAGGTCGGCCGTGAACAGCACGCCATCGCGCACCAGGAACAGATTGCTGTACACCCCTTCGATCACCCTGCCCTGCCCATCACGCATCAGGCCTTCGGCATGTTCGCTGTCCTGCCATTCGGCACGGGCCAGCACCTGTTCCAGGCGGTTGAGGTGTTTGAGGCCGGCCAGCAGCGCTTGTTCCCCAAGCCGGGTCTGGCACGGGAACAGGCGCACGCCATGCTCGGCATGTTCGACAGGATAGCTGGGCAACGGGCTGCCCTGCAGAATACGGCGCGGCGCGGCACCGGCAACCGGTGCGTAACCGCGCTGGCTGTCACCACGAGTAAGGATGAGTTTGGCTACGCCATCGCCGAGCTGGCTGGCATAGCGCAGGAGTTCGTCGCGCACCAGCGCCAGGTCGGCACTGATTGCCAGGCGCTGGCAGCCCAGCGCCAGGCGTGCGAGGTGGCCGTCCAGCAGGCTGGGCCGGCCGCCGCGCACGGCGATGGTCTCGAACAGCCCATCGCCGTAGGCCAGGCCGCGGTTCTGCAGGTTGACTGCAGCCGCCGGCTGGCCATCGATCCAGCTTTGCATCAATCGGCGAACCGGCGGAATACCAGCGAACCGTTGGTGCCGCCAAAGCCGAACGAGTTGGACAGCACCACATCGATCGGCATGCTGCGCGCCTGGTGCGGTACGAAGTCGAGGTCGCAGCCTTCGTCCGGCTCATCCAGATTGATGGTGGGCGGAGCCATCTGGCTGTTGATCGCCAACACGCTGAAGATCGCTTCCACGGCACCGGCGGCGCCCAGCAGGTGGCCGGTCATCGACTTGGTCGAGCTGACCGCCAGCTTGTAGGCATGCTCACCGAACACGCGCTTGATCGCCGCCACTTCGGCCACATCGCCAGCAGGGGTCGATGTGCCATGGGCGTTGATGTAGCTGACCTCTTCCGGCTGGATGCCGGCATCACGCAGGGCGTTGGCCATGCAACGGGCAGCGCCTTCGCCGGTGTCGGGTGGCGAAGTCATGTGGTAGGCGTCACCGCTCATGCCGAAGCCGACCAGCTCGGCATAGATGGTCGCGCCGCGAGCCTTGGCGTGCTCCAGCTCTTCGAGCACCAGGGCACCGGCACCGTCGGACAGCACGAAGCCGTCACGGCCCTTGTCCCACGGGCGGCTGGCCCGGGTCGGCTCGTCGTTGCGAGTGGACAGTGCACGGGAGGCACCGAAGCCGCCCATGCCCAGGCCGCAGGCGGCCATTTCGGCACCGCCGGCGATCATCACGTCGGCTTCACCGTAGGCGATGTTGCGCGCGGCCATGCCGATGCAGTGGGTACCAGTGGTGCACGCGGTGGCGATGGCGTAGTTCGGCCCTTGCAGCCCCAGGTGGATCGACAGGAAGCCGGAGATCATGTTGATGATCGAGCCAGGCACGAAGAACGGCGAAATGCGACGCGGCCCCGAATCGTGCAGGGTGCGGCTGGTTTCTTCGATGTTGGTCAGGCCGCCGATACCCGAGCCCATGGCCACGCCAATACGCTGGCGGTTGGCGTCGGTGACTTCCAGGCCGGCATTACGCACTGCCTGGAACCCGGCCGCCAGGCCGTACTGGATGAACAGGTCGAGCTTGCGGGCCTCTTTGGCCGACAGGTATTGCTCGACCTCGAAGCCTTTCACCGAGCCGCCAAAACGGGTGGAGTAGGCAGACAGGTCCGTGTGTTCGATCGGACCGATGCCACTGCGGCCAGCCAGAATGCCCTGCCAGGTGCTCGGTACATCAGTACCCAGTGGCGACAGCATACCCATACCGGTGACCACGACGCGTCTACGCGACACAGTACTCTCCTTTTCTAATGACAGAGTTTCTTGCCATTGCATTCAAGCAATGGAATGAAATGGCAACAAGCTCTTGATACCCGGTGAACGAGCCCGATCTGCAAAACGCAGGGTGCTCGCAAAGAAAAAACCGCACGCCGGCAAAGGCAGTGCGGTTTTTCCCGACAAGAAGCGTCGACTACAGCGTCTTAGGCCTGGTGGGCTTTGACGTAGTCTACAGCAGCTTGAACGGTAGTGATCTTCTCGGCTTCTTCGTCAGGGATTTCGGTCTCGAATTCCTCTTCCAGAGCCATCACCAGCTCAACGGTGTCAAGCGAATCGGCACCCAGGTCATCGACGAAGGACTTCTCGAGAGTCACTTCCTCTTCCTTGACGCCCAGTTGCTCGGCGACGATTTTCTTGACGCGTTCTTCGATGTTGCTCATACCTAGGTTTACTCCTAATGGATATATGTCAGGCAGCTGGCCGGTGGCTAATTTTATAGAAAGACGTTCGCTTTTCAAGCTAAACGCACCTTCACACCAGTCACCACACCCGCTGTCTGGAATCTGGTTGCAGCTTTATAACGGATTTTAGGCTCGCAGTATGACTCTTTTTTTACGAAATCCGTCACATTGAGTTGCAGTGTTACATGTACATCCCGCCGTTGACCGGCACGGTGGCGCCGGTTACGTAGGCTGCGCCGTCGGATGCCAGGAACGAAACCACCTTGGCGATTTCGTCCGCCTGGCCCAGGCGGCCCAGCGGAATCTGGGTCTGCAGGGCTTCGCGCTGCGCTTCTGGCAGCTCGCGGGTCATGTCGGTGTCGATGAAGCCCGGGGTCACCGAGTTGACGGTGATGCCACGCGAGCCCACTTCACGCGCCAGGGCGCGGCTGAAGCCTTCCAGGCCAGCCTTGGCGGCCGCGTAGTTGGCCTGGCCGGCGTTGCCCATGGCACCGACGACCGAGCCGATGCTGATGATACGGCCCCAACGTGCCTTGGTCATGCCACGCAGCACGCCCTTGGACAGACGGTAGAGGCTGTTCAGGTTGGTATCGATCACGTCGAACCACTCGTCGTCCTTCATGCGCAGCATGAGGTTGTCACGGGTGATACCGGCGTTGTTGACCAGGATGGCCGGTGCGCCGAACTGCTCGCCGATGGAGGCCAGCACAGCTTCAACCGATTCGGCGCTGGTCACGTTCAGTTCCATGCCGGTACCGGTGATGCCGTGTTCTTTCAGGGTGGCAGCAATGCGCTCGGCGCCGGAGGCCGAAGTGGCGGTGCCGATCACGGTCGCGCCCTGGCGGCCCAGCTCGAGGGCGATGGCCTGGCCAATGCCACGGCTGGCGCCGGTGACCAGTGCAACTTTACCTTGCAGGCTCATGCAAGCTTCTCCAAATCAGGCCAGTGCCGCGCGGGTGGCGGCGACGGCGTCAGGGGTATTGAGGTTGTAGGTGGTCACGCCATCGGCGCAACGCTTGTTCAGGCCAGCCAGGACCTTGCCCGGGCCGCACTCGACCAGGTTGACCGCACCGTTAGCGGCCAGGGTCTGCACGCATTCGACCCAGCGCACTGGCTGGTACAGCTGCGCCAGCAGGTCGTGCTTGAGGGCATCGAGGTCAGCGGCAACGGCAGCGGTGACGTTCTGCACCACGGGAATTTGCGGGGCGTGCCACTCGATGGCGTTGACCGACTCGGCAAAGCGCTCGGCAGCCGGCTTCATCAGCGCGCAGTGCGACGGCACGCTGACCGCCAGCGGCAGGGCGCGCTTGGCACCCTTGGCCTTGCACAGCTCGATGGCGCGATCGACGGCGGCCTTGTTGCCGGCGATGACCACCTGGCCTGGCGAGTTGAAGTTGACCGCGCTGACCACCTGGTCTTCGGCCGCTTCGGCGCAGATTTCCACGACCACGGCGTCATCCAGGCCGAGAATGGCGGCCATGGCGCCATGACCGGCCGGCACGGCTTCCTGCATCAGCTGACCCCGGCGCTCGACCAGGCGCACGGCATCTTTCAGGCTCAGGCTGCCGGCGGCAACCAGGGCGCTGTATTCACCCAGGCTGTGACCGGAGACGAAGGCCGGCCTGGCACCGCCCTCTTCCAGCCACAGGCGCCACAGCGCGATGGACGCGGTGAGGATGGCCGGCTGGGTCTTGTCGGTCTGGTTGAGTTGTTCTTCCGGGCCTTCCTGGACCAGCTTCCACAGGTCGTAACCGAGTGCCTCGGACGCTTCCTTGAAGGTTTCGATGATCACTGGCTTCTCGGCGCCGAGCTCGGCGAGCATGCCCAGCGACTGGGAACCTTGACCGGGAAAGACGAATGCGAGAGATGCAGACATTGAACAAGCCCTTATGATCTTGTCGTCGGATAGGGTGCGCCGGGCTTTGGGCCAGGCGCGGAATCTGAAAGCTTGGATGGATACGCAGACCAAGCGGTCACATTTAAGCACTTCATCGGCGATATGCCTAAAGTCTTTATTCCTTCAGCACCGGCCCCTTCGCGGGTAAACCCGCTCCCACAGGGTTACCACAGACCTGAAGGTTGTGGAGCACCTGTGGGAGCGGGTTTACCCGCGAAGGGGCCGGCACAGGCTACAACAGCAGGTCCTCGAGCCGCCCATGCAAGCGCTGCGGCAGGTTTTCCTGGATCTCGATCAACGCCCGCTGGATGGCACTCTGGAAGCCCTGCACCCCCGCCGAGCCATGGCTCTTGATGACGATGCCCTGCAACCCCAGGAAACTCGCGCCATTGTGCCGCGCCGGTGCCAGGTCGGCCTGCAGGCGCTTGAGCAGCGGCATGGCCACGGCCCCGGCTGCCCGCGACAACACGCCACCCTTGAACAACTGCTCGATGCGCGCGCCGATCATCGTCGCCAGCCCCTCGCTCGACTTGAGCAGGATGTTGCCGACGAACCCGTCGCACACCACCACATCGGCTTCGCCGCGATACAACCCGTCACCTTCGACGAAGCCTATGTAGTTGAGCCCGCGGGCGTTCTGCAACAGGCTGGCCGCCAGCTTGACCTGCTGGTTGCCCTTGATGTCCTCGGTACCGATGTTCAGCAGTGCCACGCGCGGCCGCTGCACACCAAGGGCCTGGGCGGCCACCGAGCCCATCACGGCGAACTGATAGAGGTTCTCGGCGCTGCAGTCGACGTTGGCGCCAAGGTCGAGCAACTGGCAGTACCCGGTCTGGGTCGGGATCGCCGCCACCATGGCCGGCCGGTCGATACCCGGCAGTGTCTTGAGCACGAAACGCGAGAGCGCCATCAACGCCCCGGTATTGCCGGCGCTGACGCAGGCCTGGGCCTTGCCGTCGCGCACCAGTTCGAGGGCGATGCGCATCGACGAATCCGGCTTGCCGCGCAGCGCCTGGGATGGCCGCTCGTCCATGCCGACCACCTCGCTGGCGGCCACGATTTGCAGGCGCGCGCGATCCGCAGCCGCAAGGCCGCTGACAAGATCTTCAAGGAGGGAGGGTTGACCGACGAGGGTCAGGTGCAGCGAGGGGGTAGCCGAAAGGCAGGCAATGCTAGCCTGGACAATGCTGCGGGGACCGAAGTCCCCGCCCATTGCGTCGATCGCGATGATCTGAGCGGACAAGGATTACTCGTCAGCGCCCTTGTCGACCACTTTGCGACCACGGTATACGCCTTCTGGCGAAACGTGGTGACGCAGGTGTACTTCACCGGTGGTTTTCTCTACCGACAGCGCGTTTTCCGACAGGGCGTCGTGCGAACGGCGCATGTCACGGGCAGAGCGGGATTTTTTGTTCTGCTGAACAGCCATAATTGATTAACTCCTAAACGTTTGGGTCACGCTTTAACTGCGCCAAAACACTGAACGGGTTGGACCGCGATACCTCGTCCTTGCTCGATTCGGGCTCGTCTGCGCCCGCCGGCTGCTGGCATTCTTCCGGATGATGAGCAGGCACGATTGGCAAGGCGAGCAGAAGCTCCTCCTCGATCAATGCCTGCAGATCCAAAGGATCTTCGCCCAGTTCCAGCACGTCATAGCCTTTCGGCAACGACTGGGTATTCGCACCCTCCTTCACCACGGCGTATGTACATTCGCTGTGGATCGGCAGGGTGACCAGCTCAAGACAACGCTGGCAAACCATCTTGACCTCGACGTCCAGCTCGCTGTGGATAACCACCACGTGCTGTTCATCTCGTTCAAAATCGAACTTCGCCTGCACCGTACCGACATTGTCGGAAAGCGGGTCGCAGAGTCTTTCCAAATCAGCGAGTTGCAGCGAACCGTTAAGGGTTACGCCACGATCGGCTAATTTGCGCGGGTCAACGTGAGGTGGAATCGGGTCATTCAACATAGGCGCAGCATTCTAGGGATGCCCCCCGCCCCTGTCAAAGGAAATTCGGCGGCATCGTGCGTGATAGAATTTGTTCAACTGATTCAGGAGTCTACCATGCTTCCTCTGTTACTGGCTTCCAGCTCTGCCTACCGCCGCGAACTGCTTGCGCGCCTGCGCCTGCCCTTCACCTGGGCAAGCCCCGATATAGACGAGCGGCGTCTGGATGACGAACCGGCGGTGGAGCTGGTGCGCCGGCTGGCCAGGCAAAAAGCCGAGGCCCTGGCGGGCAGCCACCCCGGGCACCTGATCATCGGTTCGGACCAGGTTGCGGTGCTGGGCGAGCAGGTACTGGGCAAGCCGCACACCTTCGAGCGGGCCTGCGAGCAGCTGCTGGAGTGCAGCGGGCAGCAGGTGAGCTTCCTGACCGGGCTGGCATTGCTGAACAGCGCCACCGGGCACTGCCAGGTGGACTGCGTGCCGTTTACCGTGACCCTGCGCGAACTGGACCGGGAGCGAGTGGAACGCTATGTAGCGGCGGAACAGCCGCTGGACTGCGCCGGCAGCTTCAAGGCCGAGGGACTGGGAGTGAGTCTGTTCCAGAGCACGCACGGGTGCGATGCGACCAGCCTGATCGGGCTGCCACTGATTAGATTGGTGGATATGCTGACCAAAGAAGGGGTGGTGATTCCGTAACCCGCCTTGAGATTTTTAGCGCCTGCGAGATCGAGCGCCGCCCGCGCGGCGCTTCGCAGCACAAGGCTGCTCCTACATCTGTTTCGGGCCAGTA
>NZ_JBIGLU010000106.1:0-516 GCF_043658375.1 Pseudomonas sp. PsB
AGCGGCAACTGGTCGTTCACGCCCGGTACGCCGCTGGTCAACGGCACGGTCATCAATGCCGTGGCCCAGGACGCCGCTGGCAACACCAGCACCCCACAAGTCAGCACCACGGTGGATGCGGTAGCCCCTGGCCAGCCGACGATCGAGCCGAGCAACGGTACTGAGATCAGTGGTACCGCCGAAGCCGGCGCCAGGGTGATCCTCAGCGACGGCAGCGGCAACCCGATCGGCCAGACCACCGCCGATGGCAGTGGCAACTGGTCGTTCACGCCCGGTACGCCGCTGGCCAACGGCACGGTGATCAACGCCGTGGCCCAGGACCCGGCCGGCAATACCAGCGGGCCGGCCAGCGTCACCGTTGACGCCATCGCCCCGGCCGCACCGATCGTCAACCCGAGCAACGGGGTGGTGATCAGTGGTACCGCCGAAGCCGGAGCCGAGGTGATCCTCACCGACGGCAGCGGCAACCCGATCGGCCAGACGACCGCCGATGGCAGTGGCAACTGGGCCTTCACG
>NZ_JBIGLU010000055.1:0-21979 GCF_043658375.1 Pseudomonas sp. PsB
TGGCTCCGCGACCTGGACTCGAACCAGGGACCCAATGATTAACAGTCATTTGCTCTACCGACTGAGCTATCGCGGAACTGAACTTCGGTACATCTTTACAGCTTCGAAGCTTGTGTTAGCTTCGGTCTCTTTGGCTACCCGCTTTCGCGTTGTCGCTGCTGAGGCCGGCTATTCTACATTCTTCGTTTTGCTTGTCAACCACTTTTTTTCATTCAACTTACTGATTTGTAAGTTGTTTTGCGGTCACCGATGTTGCTGGTGATTCGCTTAGTGCCTGACAACGCGGCGTATATTAGGGGCACTCGTTTTTAGATGCAAGCAAAAATTTCAAAAATTTCAGCTAGTTATCCAGGAAGCCGGAAAGGCCCGGATTTGCTGGGGCTGTACCGGCCTCTTCGCGGGTAAACCCGCTCCCACAGGTACTGCACAGGCAAAAAAAGCCCCGCAGATGCGGGGCTCATGGTGAAACAGATCAGGCGAAGACGATTTCGTCGCCCTCCACCTTGGCGGTAATCGCCGTCCCCGGCATGAACTTGCCTGCCAGGATCAACTGCGCCAACGGGTTTTCGATCCAGCGCTGGATGGCCCGCTTCAGCGGCCGTGCGCCATACACCGGGTCGTAACCCACGGCAATCAGCTTGTCCAACGCCTCCGGGCTCAAGCTCAGCGACAGTTCGCGCTCCAGCAGGCGGCTGCGCAGGCGGCCCAGCTGGATTTCGGTAATGCCGGCAATCTGCTCGCGGCCCAGTGGCTCGAACACCACCACTTCGTCGATACGGTTGATGAATTCCGGACGGAAGTGCGAACCCACCGCATCCATCACCGCCGCACGCTGTGCCTCGCGGTCACCCACCAGTTCCTGGATCTGCGCCGAGCCCAGGTTGGAGGTCATCACGATCACGGTGTTGCGGAAGTCCACGGTGCGCCCGTGGCTGTCGGTCAGGCGGCCGTCTTCCAGCACCTGCAGCAGCACGTTGAACACATCCGGGTGGGCCTTCTCCACCTCGTCCAGCAGCACCACCGAGTATGGCTTGCGCCGTACCGCCTCGGTCAGGTAACCGCCCTCTTCATACCCTACATAGCCTGGTGGGGCACCGATCAGGCGAGCCACGGAATGCTTCTCCATGAACTCGGACATGTCGATGCGCACCATCGCCTCTTCGGTGTCGAACAGGAACTCGGCCAGCGCCTTGCACAGCTCGGTCTTGCCCACCCCGGTCGGGCCGAGGAACAGGAACGAGCCACTCGGCCGGTTCGGGTCGGACAACCCCGCACGCGAACGGCGCACGGCGTTGGCCACCGCGGTTACCGCCTCGCCCTGGCCGATCACGCGCTGGTGCAGCAGCTCTTCCATCTTCAACAGCTTTTCACGCTCGCCTTCGAGCATCTTGGCCACCGGGATACCGGTCCACTTCGACACCACTTCGGCAATTTCTTCCTCGGTGACCTTGTTGCGCAGCAACTGGTTTTCGGTCTTGCCGTGCTGGTCGACCATCTGCAGGCTGCGCTCCAGGTCCGGGATCACCCCGTACTGCAGCTCGGCCATGCGGCTCAGGTCGCCTTTGCGACGGGCGGTCTCCAGTTCCTGGCGGGCCTGCTCGATCTTTTGCTGGATCTGCGCCGAGCCCTGCACCTCGGCCTTCTCGGAGGCCCAGATTTCTTCCAGGTCGGCGTATTCACGCTCCAACCGGTCGATTTCCTCGGTCAGCTTCTCCAGACGTTTTTTCGCCGCTTCGTCTTCTTCCTTCTTCAGCGCCTGCGATTCCACCTTCAGCTGGATCAGGCGACGGTCGAGGCGGTCGAGCACTTCCGGCTTGGAGTCGATCTCCATGCGGATGCGGCTGGCCGCTTCGTCGATCAGGTCGATGGCCTTGTCCGGCAGCTGGCGGTCGGTGATGTAACGATGGCTGAGCTTGGCCGCAGCAATGATGGCTCCGTCGGTGATGGCCACCTTGTGGTGCACTTCATAGCGCTCCTTCAGGCCACGCAGGATGGCGATGGTGTCTTCCTCGCTCGGCTCCTCGACCAGCACCTTCTGGAAGCGGCGTTCCAGGGCCGCGTCCTTTTCGATGAACTGGCGGTACTCGTTCAGCGTGGTGGCGCCAACGCAGTGCAGCTCGCCACGGGCCAGGGCCGGCTTGAGCATGTTGCCGGCATCCATGGCGCCCTCGCCTTTGCCGGCGCCGACCATGGTGTGCAGTTCGTCAATGAACAGGATGATCTGGCCTTCCTGCTTGGACAGCTCGTTCAGCAGGCCTTTGAGGCGCTCTTCGAACTCGCCGCGGTACTTGGCACCGGCAATCAGCGCGCCCATGTCCAGCGCCAGCAGGCGCTTGCCCTTGAGGCCGTCGGGCACTTCACCATTGATGATGCGCTGGGCCAGGCCTTCGGCGATGGCGGTCTTGCCTACGCCAGGCTCACCGATCAGCACCGGGTTGTTCTTGGTACGGCGTTGCAGCACCTGCACGGTACGGCGAATTTCGTCGTCACGGCCGATCACCGGGTCCAGCTTGCCTTCTTCGGCACGCTTGGTCAGGTCGACGGTGTACTTGTCCAGCGCCTGGCGCGATTCCTCGGCGTTGGCGTCGTTGACGGCCGCGCCGCCGCGCAGGTTGTTGATGGCATTTTCCAGGGCCTTCTTGGTCACGCCCTGGCTCAACAACAGCTTGCCGAGCTTGCTGTTCTCGTCCATGGCGGCCAGCAGCACCAGCTCGCTGGAAATGAACTGGTCACCCTTCTGCTGGGCCAGGCGGTCGGCCTGGTTGAGCAGGCGCGCCAGGTCCTGCGACATGTTCACGTCGCCGGTGGGGTTCTGGATTTTCGGCAGCTGGTCGAGTTCTTTCACCAGCGCCTGGCGCAGGCTGTTGATGTCGAAGCCTACCTGCATCAGCAGCGGCCTGATCGAACCGCCCTGCTGCTCGAGCAGTGCCTGCAACAGGTGCACGGGCTCGATGGCAGGGTGGTCCATGCCAACGGCCAGGGATTGGGCATCGGATATTGCAAGCTGCAGCTTGCTGGTCAAACGGTCTATTCGCATGGGGTACCTTCCTTTAAAGGGCAGGTCGGAGCGATGGACAGCGCCTGTTTATGAAGAAACCTGCCTGAGATGACCTTATAGATAAGGCTGATTCTGGAAGATTCAAGCGTAGCGGGGTTGACCGGGGTCAACCTGTTGGATTAGTGCTGGGCCAGGGTGAACCCGCTCCCACAAGTACTGCTCCGCTCTCAGGGTCTGTGATTATCCTGTGGGAGCGGGTTCACCCGCGAAGAGGCCGGTGCAGGCTAGCGCGGCTCCAGCCACACCAGGGAAGCAAAGCGCCCACCCTGAGGGGTACGGCGATAGGAGAAGAACCGCTCATCGCTGACCGTGCACAAGCCACCGCCGTAAACAGCAGTCACCCCGCGCGCCGCCAAACGAATACGCGCCAGCTCATAGATGTCGGCCATCAACTTGCCCGGCCGGGCACCATCGACAAAGGCCCTGGCCGCTTCCGGGTGCACCGCCGTAAAGGCATCGCGCACCTCCAGCCCCACTTCGAACGCCTGCGGGCCAATCGCCGGCCCCAACCACACCAGCACCTCTTCGGGCGGCAGTGCCAGGCGATCCAAGGTGGCCTCCAGCACACCACCGGCAAGCCCGCGCCAGCCAGCATGCGCCGCGGCCACGCGGGTACCGGCCCGGTCGCAGAACAGCGCAGGCAGGCAATCGGCAGTCATCACGGTGCAGGCAATGCCAGGCTGGTCGGTCCAGCTGGCGTCGGCCTCGGCCACCACGGCCGGGTCGGCATCCGCCACCACCAGCCCATGCACCTGCTTGAGCCAGGCCGGCTGGATGGCGAATTCGTCGCTCAGGCGACGACGGTTCTCGGCCACCGCGGCAGGGTCGTCCCCTACATGGTCGCCAAGGTTGAAGGTTTCATAGGGCGGCAGGCTGATGCCGCCCTGGCGGGTGGTGACACAGGCGCGCACCGAGGCCGGGGCCGGCCAGTCGGGGAACAGCAGCGACTGCGTCAGGCCACTCATCCGACAAAGCTCTCGCGGTCCTGGTTCAGCAGCGACAGCAACCAGACGAAGTCATCCGGCAGCGGCGATTCCCATTTCATGACTTCACCGGTAATCGGGTGGGCCAATGCCAGGAAGCGCGCATGCAGTGCCTGGCGCGGGAAGGTTTTCACCGCCTCGACCATGGTCGGGCTGGCTGCCGGCGGAATGCGGAAGCGCCCGCCGTAGGTCTGGTCGCCGACCAACGGGAAGCCAACGTGAGCCATGTGCACGCGAATCTGGTGGGTACGGCCGGTTTCCAGCTTGACCCGCACGTGGGTGTGCGAGCGGAAGCGCTTGAGCACACGGTAGTGGCTGACCGCCGGCTTGCCGCCGTCGGTGACCGCCATGCGCTGGCGCATGCCGCCGTGGCGGCCGATCGGGGCATCGATCTTGCCGCCGGCAGTGACCACGCCAATCACGATGCACTCGTAGATGCGGCTGACCTTGCGCGCCTGCATCTGCTCGACCAGCCGGGTCTGCGCCTGCAAGGTCTTGGCCACCACCATCAGGCCGGTGGTGTCCTTGTCCAGGCGGTGGACGATACCGGCGCGCGGTACGTTGACGATGTCAGGCACGTGGTGCAGCAGTGCATTGAGCAAAGTCCCGCTGGCATGCCCGGCGGCCGGGTGCACAACAAGCCCGGCAGGCTTGTTGATCACCATGATATGGTCGTCTTCGTAGACGATATCCAGCTCGATATCTTCGGCGACCCACTCGCCCTGGGCCTCTTGCTCGGCCTCCAGGACAAGTTGCGAGCCACCATAGACGAGGTCTCGAGGGCGCACCACGGCACCATCGACCGTCAGGCGGCCTTCTTTGATCCACGAAGTCAGCCGGGAACGCGAGTACTCGGCGAACAATTGGGCGGCGACCTGGTCGAGGCGTTGACCGCCCAGTTCGGACGGGACCTCTGCGCTAAGTTGAATGATCTCGGACATGCTCGATTCGGCGGGCGCACAGCCTTTGGTTTCGGCTGCGAGCTTGTGGTTAAATACGACTTCTTTTGTCCCGGGGTTGGCCGGGGCGCTCATCATAACAGGACGGCACCGCCCAAGACAGCGGCCGTCAAAGGGACGCAAGCCGCCATGCAAGTGAAACACCTGCTGCTGATCGCCATCCTCGGGCTCACCGCGGCCTGTTCCTCCAATAAAGAAGTGATTGACGAGAACCTCAGCGAGGCCGAGCTGTATCAGCAGGCGCAAGCTGACCTGGACAACTCCAGCTACACCAGCGCCGTGAACAAGCTCAAGGCCCTGGAGTCGCGCTACCCGTTCGGCCGCTATGCCGACCAGGCGCAGCTCGAGCTGATCTACGCCAACTACAAGAACTCCGAGCCCGAGGCTGCCAAGTCGGCTGCCGAGCGCTTCATCCGCCTGCACCCGCAGCACCCGAACGTCGACTATGCCTACTACCTCAAGGGCCTGACCTCGTTCGACCAGGACCGTGGCCTGGTAGCGCGCTTCCTGCCGCTGGACATGACCAAGCGTGACCCGGGTGCTGCCCGCGACTCGTACAACGAGTTCGCCCAGCTGACCAGCCGCTTCCCCAACAGCCGCTACGCGCCCGACGCCAAGCAGCGCATGATCTACCTGCGCAACCTGCTGGCCTCGTACGAAATCCACGTGGCCGACTACTACCTGAGCCGCCAGGCCTATGTAGCCGCCGCCAACCGTGGCCGCTACGTGGTGGAGAACTTCCAGGAAACCCCATCGGTCGGCGACGGCCTGGCGGTGATGGTCGAGGCGTACCAGAAGATGCACCTGGACGAACTGGCCGCCACCAGCCTGGAAACCCTCAAGCTCAACTACCCGGACCACCCGAGCCTGGCAGATGGCGAGTTCCAGCCAAAGCAGACCGAGTCTGACGGCCGCGGCTGGCTGTCCAAGGCGACCCTGGGCCTGATCGAAACCGACACCCCGCTGCCGCCGGGTGAAACCCGCGCCAACCAGGACGTGGTCAAGCAGTTCCAGGACGCGCGTGACGAGATGCCGCGTGAGCTGCTGCCGACTGACGAAAACGGTGACCCGATCGTGCCGGAAGGGCCGAAGGAAGCCGAGAAAGACCGCTCCTGGTTCAGCTACATGACCTTTGGTCTGTTCGACTGATACGCAGCGGTACATGAAAGGGAGGCTTGGGCCTCCCTTTTTTATTGGCCGCGTCCTAGACTGTCGGCTTCTTCAACCGACAAGCTGGACACCATGGTTCGCCTACTTTTCTGGATCGCCCTGATCGCCGCCGCGTTCTGGCTGTGGCGCAAGTTCAAAGCCAGCCAACAGTCGCACCCCGAGGCGAAGCTCGATGCGCCGCTGAAGATGGTGCGCTGCGCCCATTGCGGCGTACACCTGCCCAATGACCGGGCGCTGCAGCAGGGCAACGAGTGGTATTGCAGCCAGGCGCACCTGCAGCAAGGGCCGGGGCAATCCCGCTAGAAACTGGGGCTGCTTTGCAGCCCTTTCGCGACACAAGGCCGCTCCTACAGGGAGTACGAGGCCCCTGTAGGAGCGGCCTTGTGTCGCGAAAGGGCCGCAACGCGGCCCCGGCAATCTCAGCTCAACCGCCCGGCTGGCGCATACGGCGCCGGGTCAATGATCGGCTCTGCCCCGGTCAACAGGTCGGTAAACAGCTGGCACGAAGCCGGCGCCAGCACCAGCCCGTTGCGGTAATGCCCGCAGTTCAACCACAGCCCCGCATGCCCCGGCACCGGCCCGATGTACGGAATACCTTCCGGCGACCCCGGCCGCAGCCCGGCCCAATGCGCCACCACCGTGGCCCCCTCGAGCTCAGGCAGCAACTCCACCGCCGAGGCCTTCAGGCTCTCCAACGCCTCCTCGGTCGGGGTCTTGTCGTACCCGGCATGCTCCAGCGTGCTACCCACCAGAATATGCCCGTCGCGCCGCGGGATCGCATAGCGCCCCTTGGCCAACACCATGCTCGGCAGGAAGTCTTCGGCACATTTGAACAAAATCATCTGGCCCTTCACCGGCTCCACCGGCAATTCCAGGCCGAGCGTACGCAGCAGGTCGCCACTCCAGGCGCCGGCACTGAGTACCACCTCATCCGCCGCCAGCACGCCGTCTGCCGTCTGCACACCGGTCACGCGACCGCCTTGCTCGGCGAAGCCGGTAATCTGGCAGTGCTCACGCAAAGTCACGTTGGGCAACGCCAGCAACGCCGCCTTGAGCGACTTCACCAGGCGCGGGTTGCGCACGTTGGCCACGCCGGCCATGTAGATGGCACGCTTGAAGCCCGGGCCCAGCACCGGCACCGCGTCATAGGCCGCCGAGATATCCACGGCACTCAGCGGCCGCTGCTCACGCTCGGCCCAGGCCAGCGCTTCGGCCTCGTCGTCCAGGTCGAGCCAGTACAGGCCGGTAGTGTGCACTTCGGGGTCGACGCCGGTGCTGGCGAACAAACGCTCGCCCAGCTGTGGATAAAAGTCTTGCGACCAGTGTGCCAAGGCGGTCACGGCCGGGCTGTAGCGCCACGGGTACAGCGGCGAGACGATGCCACCGCCGGCCCAGGACGACTCACGGCCGACCTCACCCTGATCACACACCACCACCTGCCCGACCTTCGCCGCCAGGTTGAATGCCGTCAGCAGGCCGATCACCCCGCCACCGACCACCACTACTTGCTTGCTCATCTGTCGATCCAACACCTGAAGTAAATCCGCGATGCACCGGGCATCATTCAACCTTCAGCTTCCCCAGCAGTGCACGCTGTCTTCGACGGCACCCGGATTGCGCTGCACGCCGGCCTGGTCGAGCTGGAAATCGCCACAGCGGTCCTGCGCCATCAGCCCGCTCGGCAGCCGCCGGGCGCGCAGCGTGAAGGTGTCGCTGTCGCGCTGGGCCTGCAGGCTGTAATAGCGGGTACCGTCGGGCAAGGCCGGGTCGCCCTCGGCGTATTGGCCAGTGCGTACGCGGTGGCGCTCCAGGCGCAGGGCGGCATCATGCAGCAGGCCAACCACTTCGCTGCGCGCGGCTCGCCGTAGCTGGTCGCTGTAACTGGGGTAGGCAATGGCTGCCAGAATGCCGGTCACGGCCAGCACAATCAACAACTCGATCAGGCTCAAGCCTTGCTGCATGTCAGTCTCCTCGCAATCTTTGCCGCCAGGTGATGCGCCGGGTTATGTCGCCGGCCACGGCGTAGACCGCTTCCAGCACATGCCGTGACTGGGTTTGCAGGCTGACGGCGGTGACGCGGTACAGGGTGACCTGCTGCCCTTCCGGCATATGCGCCGCGTGTTCGCTGGTACCCAGATTCTGCAAATGGAAATAGCCGGTTGGCGTGCGCTGCCACTGCCCGCTCAGGTCATGCGGTCGAGCGGGTGGCGGGCACGCCTCGCAAGGGTCGGGGGGATCCCGCTCGAGCTCGCCTGCCCCTGCCAGCAGCGTGGCCTCGGCCTGCTCCAGCGCCAGCAGGCCTTCGCTCAGATAGCCGGCCATCCGCGTTTGCGCCAGCGCATCACGCAGGGCCGACGCCGCAAGCAGCCCCAGCAGCATGCTCAAGACCAGGGCCAATAACAGGACTATGCCACGCTGACGACTCATGAAGCCGGCACCGGGTTGCGGACTGCGACGCTCAGTTCATGGTGCTGTTCAAGTTCGAGCGTGGGTTCGTAAAGCGTCAGGGCGATGTCCACCCGCTCCCCCTGTGCCATTTGCACACGCTGCAAACGCATTGACCGCACATTTTCAACCAGCGGCTGGAATGTGCTGTTTTTGCGTTTGAATCTCAGCGTATTGCCCTCGAGTTGGTAGACATATCTGCTGATGGGGTGAACCTGTGGGTAGCCCTCCTTCAACTCATCGTGCACAGACACTTTGCTAGTACAGTCCGTGTGCAGGAACCACTGCGGGCCCCCGGCTTGCCCAGGTAACTCCGCCACGACCAGGCTAAGGGTGGATGCTTCGACTTCCATCGGCCGGGCGAATGCGTGCTCTGCGCTCGTACTGCCGAAGTGCTTTGGCTGCAGTCGCAAGCAGCCGAACATCCCGGTCATTCGGATATCCTGGGCCATTCGCAGCAATGCCAGGCGAGCCTCATCCTGCATGCGTACTGCCGTGCTTTGCAGCCGCCAGGTATGGTGTGCCGAGGCGAATAGCTGGCTGGCCGCCACCAACAGCAGCAACCCGATGGTCAGCGCCAGCATCAGCTCAAGCAAGCCGAAACCACGCTGGGCGTGGCTCATGGCCGCCCCCTTTCATGCTCACTGTGCGCCGCCATTGCCGCCTGCCCATCGCGGCGCGCGTCCTCCGCTGCCTGCAATGCCTGCAGTTGCAGGCCTGCCGCTGCGAACATACCCACGGCCACCACACCCACCGCCAACAACACTTCCAGAAGCGTCATGCCCTGTTGTCTTGCGTGCATCCCTGCACCTCCTGCGACTTTTCCTGCAAATGCATTGAACCCGGGCGACTGGACCGCCGGTCCAACGACCGTGAAGCTACAGCCAAGCACTTCCAGGGAGGAATGCACGGTGAAGCAACGAGGTGTAACACTGATACAAATGTTGTCGGCCCTGGCGGTGGCCGTATTGCTGACACAGCTCGGCATGCCGGCCTACGCCAGATTGAGCGACGACCTACACAGGGCGGCAGCTGCACGAGACCTGGCGCAGGCGCTGCGCAGCGCGCGCAGCCATGCCATGTTGCAAAGCCAGCCGGTGTTGGTGCAGGCGTTGGACGGCAATTGGGGGAATGGTTGGCGGGTGATGCTGGAGCATAACCATCAGGTGCTGCGTGAGCAGCGTCTTTCACGGCCGCTGAAGATCACGAGCAATCGCGGTGAGCAGCTGAAATTCAGTGCGCAAGGGGTTCCGCTTGGGGCAACCAGTAATTGGTTAGGTTCAACGATGGAGATTTGCGAGCGCTTGACCGCAACTAGCCAGTATCAAGTGGTGATGGCATCGACTGGCAGGGTCAAGGTAAAGATGGGTGAGCCAAAAGACTCCCGATGCAAAGACACCACTAGCAGATCAGCGCGGTCAATGTAGGAGCGGCCTTGTGTCGCGAACGGGCCGCAAAGCGGCCCCGGCAATATCAGCTCTAAGGCTGAAATCCTGGGGCTGCTTTGCAGCCCGTTCGCGACACAAGGCCGCTCCTACATGGGGATCGCGCAAACTGCGGTCAGATCAGTGACCGAACCCGCAGCTCCTTGGGCATGGAGAAGGTGATGTTCTCTTCCCGCCCATCCAGCTCTTCAGCACCGCTGGCGCCCCAAGCCTTGAGCTGCTCGATCACACCACGCACTAGCACTTCGGGGGCCGAAGCACCGGCGGTGATGCCGACCCGCGCCTTCTGCTCGAACCAGCCACGCTGCAGGTCCTCGGCACCGTCGATCAGGTAGGCCGGGGTGCCCATGCGCTCGGCCAGCTCGCGCAGGCGGTTGGAGTTGGAGCTGTTCGGGCTGCCGACCACCAGTACCACGTCGCACTCGTCCGCCAGTTGCTTGACCGCGTCCTGGCGGTTCTGGGTGGCGTAGCAGATGTCGTCCTTGCGCGGGCCGCCAATGTTCGGGAAGCGCGCACGCAGGGCGTCGATGACGCGGCTGGTGTCGTCCATCGACAGCGTGGTCTGGGTGACGAACGCCAGGTGGTCCGGGTCCTTCACCTGCAGGTTGGCAACATCCTCCTCGTCTTCGACGAGGTAGATGGCGCCACCGTTGCTGGCGTCGTACTGGCCCATGGTGCCTTCGACTTCCGGGTGCCCTTCGTGGCCGATGAGGATGCACTCACGGCCGTCGCGGCTGTACTTGGCCACTTCGATGTGCACCTTGGTCACCAGCGGGCAGGTGGCATCGAACACTTTCAGGCCACGGCCAGCGGCTTCCTGGCGCACGGCCTGGGAAACACCGTGGGCGCTGAAGATGACGATGACATCGTCCGGTACCTGGTCCAGCTCTTCGACGAAGATGGCGCCGCGGTTGCGCAGGTCTTCCACCACGAACTTGTTGTGCACCACTTCGTGACGCACATAGATCGGCGGGCCGAAGACTTCCAGCGCGCGGTTGACGATCTCGATCGCCCGGTCGACCCCCGCGCAGAAGCCGCGAGGGTTGGCGAGTTTGATTTGCATGCTCGGCTCCAGGCTTACAGGGCCTTCACCTCGAGGATCTCCACCTCGAAGGTCAGGGTCTTGCCAGCCAATGGGTGATTGAAGTCGATGGTCACCTGGTCGTCATCGAACGCTTTGACCACACCTGGCAGCTCGGTGTTGGCGGCGTCGTTGAAGATGATCAACAGCCCTTCGGACAACTCCATGCCCTCGAACTGGGACCGCGGCATGACTTGCACGTTCTGCGGGTTGGGCTGACCGAAGGCGTTCTCCGGGGCCACCACGACGGTACGCTTGTCACCGCCCTTGAAGCCGAACAGGGCGTTCTCGAAACCTGGCAGCAGGTTGCCATCGCCAACCTTGAAGGTGGCCGGGGCCTTGTCGAACGTGCTGTCGACGGTGTCGCCGTTTTCCAGGTGCAGCGCGAAGTGCAGGGTGACTTCGGTGTTCTGGCCGATACGGGTGTCAGTCATGGACCGGATCCTCGGACTTCTTGCTCTTGAACATATCCAGCGCCAGCATCACCGCACCAACGGTAATGGCGCTGTCGGCCAGGTTGAAGGCCGGGAAGTAATGGCGGTTCTGCCAGTGCACCAGGATGAAGTCGACCACATGGCCGAGCACGACGCGGTCGTACAGGTTGCCGATCGCGCCACCCAGCACCAGCGCCAACGCCACGGCCAGCCAGGTCTCGTTGCGCCCCAGGCGCTTGAGCCACACCACCAGCACGGCACTGACCACCACGGCGATCAGGGCGAACAGCCAGCGCTGCCAGCCGGAGCTTTCCGCCAGGAAGCTGAACGCCGCGCCGGTGTTGTAGGCCAGGGTCCAGCTGAAGTAGTCAGGGATGACGACAACCTGCTGATACATGGTCAGGGCATTGTTGAAATACAGCTTGGTGGCCTGGTCGAGGACCAGTACCACCAGGCTCAGCCAAAGCCATGCAAGGCGCCCGAAGCGCCCCGCTGCAGGGTTAGGCATAGTGGCGCACCTCGCCGGAACCGCTCAGGTTGTCGACGCAACGGCCGCAGATTTCCGGGTGCTCCGGGTGGCTGCCGACGTCGGCGCGGAAGTGCCAGCAACGGCCGCACTTGGCGTGGCCGGACTTGACCACTTGCAGCTTGAGGCCTTCGACTTCGGTGGCCACGGCTTCGGCCGGCGCCTGCACGAACGGCACCACGCTGGCAGCCGAGGTGATCAGCACGAAGCGCAGTTCGTCGCCCAGCTTGCCCAGGTCGGCGCTCAGGCCTTCGTCGGCGTACAGGGTGACTTCAGCCTGCAGGTTGCCGCCGATGACCTTGGCGGTACGCTGGTTTTCCAGCTCCTTGTTGACCGATGCCTTGACGGCCATCACGCGGTCCCAGTAGGCGCGGTCCAGTTCGGTACCTTCCGGCAGTTCGCTCAGGCCCTGGTACCAGCCGTTGAGCATTACCGACTCGTTGCGCTCGCCTGGCAGGTACTGCCAGATTTCGTCGGCGGTGAACGCCAGGATCGGCGCGATCCAGCGCACCAGCGCCTCGCTGATGTGGTACAGCGCGGTCTGGCAGGAACGGCGGGCGACACTGTTGGCGCCGGTGGTGTACTGGCGGTCCTTGATGATGTCGAGGTAGAAGCCACCCAGCTCCTGTACGCAGAAGTTGTGCACCTTGGAGTAGACGTTCCAGAAACGGTACTCGCTGTAGTGCTCTTCCAGCTCGCGTTGCAGCAGCAGGGTGCGGTCTACGGCCCAGCGGTCCAGCGCCAGCATGTCTTCCGGGGCCAGCAGGTCGCGGGCCGGGTCGAAGCCGGACAGGTTGGAGAGCAGGAAGCGTGCAGTGTTGCGGATACGGCGGTAGGCGTCGGCGCTGCGTTGCAGGATCTGCTCGGAAACGGCCATTTCACCGGAATAGTCGGTAGCGGCAACCCACAGGCGCAGGATATCGGCACCCAGGGTGTTGTTGACCTTCTCCGGCTCGATGGTGTTGCCCAGCGACTTGGACATCTTGCGGCCGTTCTCGTCCACGGTGAAGCCGTGGGTCAGCAGCTCGCGGTACGGCGCGTGGCCGTCGATGGCGCAACCGGTCAGCAACGACGAGTGGAACCAGCCGCGGTGCTGGTCGGAACCTTCCAGGTACAGGTCGGCACGCGGGCCGGTGGCGTGGCCGATGTCATGCGAGCCACGCAGCACGTGCCAGTGGGTGGTACCCGAGTCGAACCAAACGTCGAGGGTGTCGGTGATCTTGTCGTACTGCTCGGCTTCAGCGCCCAGCAGTTCGGCGGCGTCCAGCTTGAACCAGGCCTCGATGCCTTCCTGTTCGACGCGCTTGGCCACTGCTTCCATCAGCTCGACGGTGCGTGGGTGCAGCTCGCCGGTCTGCTTGTGCAGGAAGAACGGGATCGGTACGCCCCAGTTGCGCTGACGCGAGATGCACCAGTCCGGGCGGTTGGCGATCATCGAATGCAGGCGCGCCTGGCCCCAGGCCGGGACGAACTTGGTGTCCTCGATGGCTTTCAGTGCACGCTCGCGCAGCGGCTCGCCGGTGGTCGGCTGCTTGTCCATACCCACGAACCACTGCGCGGTGGCGCGGTAGATCAGCGGGGTCTTGTGGCGCCAGCAGTGCATGTAGCTGTGGCTGATGGTTTCGGTGTGCATCAGCGCACCGACTTCGCTCAGCTTCTCGACGATGGCCGGGTTGGCCTTCCAGATGAACTGGCCGCCGAAGAATGGCAGCGAGTCGACGTACACGCCGTTGCTCTGCACCGGGGTGAGGATGTCGTCGTTGACCATGCCGTAGCGCTTGCAGGTGACGAAGTCGTCTTCACCGTAGGCTGGCGAGGAGTGCACCACGCCAGTACCGGCGCCCAGTTCGACGTAGTCGGCCAGGTAGACTGGCGACAAGCGGTCGTAGAACGGGTGGCGGAAGTTGATCAGTTCCAGCGCCGAACCCTGGGCGGTGGCGATGACCGAGCCTTCCAGGCTGTAGCGCTTGAGGCACGACTCCACCAGCTCTTCGGCCAGTACCAGCAGGCGCTCGCCGGTGTCGACCAGGGCGTACTTGAACTCCGGGTGGATGTTCAGCGCCTGGTTGGCCGGGATGGTCCACGGGGTGGTGGTCCAGATCACGATGGCGGCCGGCTTGGCCAGCGAAGCCAGGCCGAAGGCAGCAGCCAGCTTGGCCTCGTCGGCAACCGGGAAGGCAACGTCGATGGTCTGCGATTTCTTGTCGGCGTACTCGACTTCGGCCTCGGCCAGGGCCGAACCGCAATCGAAGCACCAGTTCACCGGCTTCAGGCCCTTGAACACGAAGCCTTGCTTGACCATCTCGGCCAGGGCGCGGATTTCGCCGGCCTCGTTGGCGAAGTTCATGGTCTTGTACGGGTTGTCCCAGTCACCCAGCACGCCCAGGCGGATGAACTCGGTCTTCTGCCCTTCGATCTGCTCGCCGGCGTACTCGCGGCACAGCTCGCGGGTGCGGTCGGCGGACAGGTGCTTGCCGTGGGTGACCTCGACCTTGTGCTCGATCGGCAGGCCATGGCAGTCCCAGCCTGGCACGTACGGCGCATCGAAGCCGGCCAGGGTCTTGGAACGGACGATCATGTCCTTGAGGATCTTGTTCAGCGCATGACCGATGTGAATCTTGCCGTTGGCATAGGGCGGGCCGTCGTGCAGGACGAACTTGGGACGATCCTTGCCAATTTCGCGCAGCTTCTGGTACAGGCCAATGCTGTCCCAGCGCTGCAGGATCTGCGGTTCGCGCTGAGGCAGGCCGGCCTTCATGGGGAAGGCGGTGTCCGGAAGGTTAAGCGTGGCTTTGTAGTCGGTCATTTCAGGCTCTTCGTTAACGGTTGAGCGTGCCAATGTGCACGTGCGGCGGCGATATCCGCATCGATCGCCGACTTCAGCGCCTCCAGGGAGGCGAATCGCTGCTCTTCACGCAGCTTGTGGTGGAACTCCACCGTCAGGCGCCGGCCGTAAAGGTCGCCGGCATAGTCCAGCAGATGAATCTCCAGGTGCGGGCGCCCGTCACCGGCAACGGTGGGGCGCACGCCGATATTGCCGACACCCGGCCAGGCCTTGCCGTCGATTTCGATGCTGGCCAGGTAGACCCCGGACAGCGGCACGCGGCGGCGCTTGAGCTGGATGTTGGCGGTAGGTGTGCCGAGCTGGCGGGCCAGCTTCTGGCCATGCAACACGCGGCCGCTGATGCGGTACGGGCGGCCCAACAGGTGCTCGGCCAGCTCGAAGCTGCCTTCGGACAGGGCCTTGCGCACTTCGGTGCTGCTGACCCGCAGGCCGTCCTGGATCACCGTGTTGGCAGCCTCGACGGTGAAGCCGTACTGCTTGCCGGCCTCGACCAGGAAGGCGAAGTCGCCGGCGCGGTCGCAGCCGAAGCGGAAGTCATCGCCCACTTCGAGGTGGCGTACACCCAGGCCGTCGACCAGGATGGCCTTGACGAAGGCATCGGCACTGAGCTTGCTCAGGCGCTGGTTGAATGCCAGGCACAGCACCCGGTCGATACCCTCGGCCGCCAGCAGCTCGATCTTGTCGCGCAGCCGGGCCAGGCGGGCCGGCGCGGTGTCGGGGGCGAAGTACTCGCGTGGTTGCGGTTCGAAGATCACCACGCAGGTCGGCAGGCCCAAGGCCTGGCCGCGCTCGCGCAGGCGCGCCAGGATCGCCTGGTGGCCGCGGTGAACCCCGTCGAAGTTGCCAATGGTGGCGACACAGCCCCGGTGCTCGGGGCGCAGGTTGTGAAGACCTCGAACCAGCTGCATAACGCGCTTCTTGCTCATAAAGTGGCCGATTATAACCACACCCGGGCGCTGGTGACAGGCAGCAGCGCCCAAGGGCGGCGTGGAATGCGAAAAACCGACGCCTGACCCGCCCGATGCCTTAGTGCAAGGCCTTGCGGGCGAAATGCCGAGGCCGGAAGCCGCACAGGTACAGGCAGCCGAAATAGGTCACGATGCCCGCCAGTACCAGAGCCCCCAGGCGCACCAGGCGCTCAAGCATGTTGCCCTGCTCCCAAGCCGGCAGGTAATGCATGCCGGCCAGCAACACCGCCGACATCAGCCCCACCGCCAGCACCAGCTTGAGCAGGAACATCGCCCAGCCTGGCTGCGGCTGGAACAGCTGTTGGCTGCGCAGCTTCCAGAACAGCAGGCCGGCGTTCAGGCAGGCCCCCAGGCTGATCGCCAGGGCCAGGCCGGCATGCGCGAGCGGGCCGATCAGGGCCAGGTTGAACAGTTGGGTGCAGACCAGGGTGAATACCGCGATCTTCACCGGTGTACGGATATTCTGCTGCGCATAGAAGCCGGGTGCCAGTACCTTGACCAGAATGATCGCCAGCAAGCCCACGGAATAGGCGATCAGCGCCTTCTGGGTCATGGCCGCGTCGACGGCGGTGAACTTGCCGTACTGGAACAGCGCCACGGTCAATGGCTCGGCGAGAATGGCCAGGGCCAGGGTGCATGGCAGCACCAGCAGGAAGCACAGGCGCAGGCCCCAGTCGAGGATCCGCGAGTATTCCTCGCGGTCCTTGTTGGCGTAGGTCTTGGCCAGCGTCGGCAGCAATATGGTGCCCAGGGCCACGCCCAGCACGCCGGAAGGCAGCTCCATGAGGCGGTCGGCGTAATACATCCACGACACCGAACCGGCCACCAGGAAGGAGGCGAAGATGGTGTTGATGATCAGCGAGATCTGGCTCACCGACACCCCGAGGATCGCCGGCAGCATCTGCTTGAGCACCCGCCACACGCCGGCATCACGCAGGTTCAGGCGTGGCAGCACGAGCATGCCGATCTTCTTCAGCGCTGGCAGTTGGTACAGCAACTGCGCCAGGCCGCCCGCCAGCACGCCCCAGGCCAGGGCCATGATCGGCGGGTCGAAATACGGCGTGAGCAGCACGGCGAAGGCGATCATCGCCAGGTTCAGCAGGGTCGGGGTAAAGGCCGGTACCGAGAAACGGTTCCAGGTATTGAGGATCGCCCCGGCCAGGGACGACAGCGAGATCAGCAATATATAAGGAAAAGTCACGCGCAACAGGGCGGTGGTCAATTCGTATTTCTCGGCGCTGTCGACAAAACCTGGCGCGGTCGCCCACACCACCCACGGTGCCGCCAGAATGCCGATGGCGGTCACCAGCGCCAGAACCAGGGTCAGCAGGCCACTGACATAGGCAACGAAGGTGCGGGTCGCCTCCTCGCCTTGCTGGGTCTTGTATTCGGCCAGGATCGGCACGAAGGCCTGGGAAAACGCGCCCTCGGCGAAGATGCGCCGCAGCAGGTTGGGCAGCTTGAAGGCGATGAAGAAGGCATCGGTGGCGATGCCGGCACCGAAAACACGCGCCAGAATGGTGTCGCGGACAAAGCCCAGCACCCGCGAAATCATGGTGATCGAGCTTACCGCAGCCAGGGATTTGAGCAGGTTCATCGAAAAGATTCACGCCAAGGGCAGAGGACGCTGCCAGACAGCGTCCGAATGTGCGATACTCCCGCGCCTTCGCAGGGGAGCCAAAAATTCCCGAGTTTACAGGTCGCGCAGCAGAAAGGAATATTTCCCTCTTGTTGGCGCACCGCTCGGCGGAACCTTGCAGGTGGCCTTGACATCCGTTCGACTGATCGGCATGATTCGCGGCCTATTTTGTTTGCTATTTACCTAAAGTCTTTCGAGGAGCTCGACGGTGGCCAACACACCTTCCGCCAAGAAACGTGCAAAACAGGCTGAGAAGCGTCGCAGCCACAACGCCAGCCTGCGTTCCATGGTCCGCACCTACATCAAGAATGTAGTCAAGGCCATCGACGCAAAAGACGCCGAAAAAGCGCAAGCCGCTTACGTTCTGGCTGTGCCTGTAATCGACCGTATGGCCGACAAGGGCATCATCCACAAGAACAAGGCTGCTCGTCACAAAGGCCGTCTGAATGGCCACATCAAGGCGCTGAAAGAAGCTGCAGCTGCCTAAGCGACGTGCTAGTCGAAAAACCGACCCTAGGGTCGGTTTTTTGTTGCCTGCGATTTGTGCACATCGCCGCCTCGCTGCTGCGACCTATGCAACATCGCCGATCCGCTTTTGTAGGAGCGGCCTTGTGTCGCGATCGGGCTGCGCAGCAGCCCCAGCAATATCAGCATCGACGCTGAAACCGAGGGGCTGCTGCGCAGCCCGATCGCGACACAAGGCCGCTCCTACAAAAAGCAGGGCCGTGTTTGCCCAGTGCTACTTCGCTATCTGAATCTTCGGCGCCCACTGCAGCCATTCATCCTCGGCCTTGTCGAACAAGGCGAACGTCTGCTGCGGCCGTGCCGGGTTGCCCATCTGCTCGCCATCCGGCGTGGCAAAGGCGATACCGCCGTCGATCATGGTCTCCACCGATTCGGTACGCACCGTAACCCCCTTGACCAGCCCCCAGTCGAAACCGAAGCCGCTGCTGTTCCAGAAGCGGCTTCCGCTGCGCACCAGGGCCGCATAGCGCGGTTCGATCAGGATATGGATCAACACGCGGTCAGCACTCTGGCCCAACTCAAAGCCCGTTACCTTGCCCACCGCAACCTCACGGTAGGTCACCGGCACGCCCGGCTTGATCGAGCCACGGCGCGGAGCGCTCAGCGTCAACGGCAGGCCGACTTCAGGCCCTGCCACCTGCGGGGCGTCGGCCAAGGCGATGAAATCGCGCTGCGGGCCACGGTCCTTGGCAGCCGGCTGCACTTCCAGGTACTGCCCGCCCACCAAGGTGTCGAGGTTCTGCGTGCGCACCAGGCCAAAGGCCGGCTTGACCACCCAGAACTGCGTACCGGCGCGGGCGATACGGTCAGCCGCTTCGGTAATGCGCGCCCGCAGCAACACCGCCTGCAAGTCATCGGTCAGGTCGACGCTCTCGACGCTACCCACATCCAGGCCGCGGAAGCGTATCGCCGTGCCTGGCTTGAGGCCGTCGGCACGGTCCACGCGAATGGTGATCAACGTACCCGCGCGGTTGACCGCATCCTGGCTGTCATGCAGGCGGAAGCGTGGGATGTGTCGTTTGAGCGGCACATCAGGCCGTGGCGTATCGAACGCGATACCACCAGCCATCAGGGTCTGCAGTGATTCACTCTTGATCTTGATGCCCGACAGGCCCCCCGTCAGGGTGATGCCACTGACATTCCAGAAGCGCGACGAACCGTTGACCAGCTTTTCGTATTCCTTCTCGATATGCACACCGATCAGGATGCGATTGCTGTTGCGGGCGAACTGGTAGCTTTGCACGCTACCCACCTTCACCTGGCGGTACATGACCGGGCTACCGACTTCCAGCGAACCCAGGGTGTCTGCGAACAGCACCATGTGCAGGCCTGGTGCCTTGAGGTCGAGCGGCGGTGCCTTGGCGCGGGCTTCGAACTCACGCTCTGGCCGCGCACCCTTCTCACCAGGGCGAATGGCGATGTAGTTACCCTTGACCAGCGCTTCCAGGCCGGTGATACCCGCCAGGGAAATCGATGGTTTGACCACCCAGAACTGCGTGCCCTCGACCAGATAATCCTCGGCCAGCGGGTCCAGCGTAAGCTCGGCCGATGCACTGGCCAGGTTGTCTGCCATTGTCAGGGCTTTGAGCGAGCCCACCTGGATGCCCTTGTACATGACCGGTGTACGGCCCGCCTGCAGACCCTCGTAATCGCTCAATTTCACCTTTACCCGGATACCGGCCTGGGCCGCATCGAAGTCCTCATACAGACGGAACGGCAGGTTCGAGTCGGTGGGAGGGCTGTCCTTGCGGTGTTCCGGCGTGGCAAAGGCGATACCACCGGCAACAATGCTCGACAGCGATTCGCTACGCACTTTCACGCCCGAGAGCGAGGCATCGATGCTGACGCCACTGGCATTCCAGAAACGCGTGTGCTTGCGCACCAGGCTGGCATAGGCCGGCTCGATGAAGACTTTGATCTCGACGGTGCTCTGGTCCTCGGACAGGCGGTAGCTTTTGACCCGGCCAACCTGGATCTGCTTGTAGAACACCGGGCTGTCACGGTTGAGCGACCCCAGCCGCTCGGCCTTGAGGGTAAGGTGCAGGCCCGGCTCGGTGTCCGAAAGCGGCGGCGCCACCTTCAAGGCGGTAAAACGCTTGGTGCGCTCCCCCTCCCCCGGGCTGACGGCGATGTAGTTGCCTGACACCAGGGTTTCAAGGCCGGAAATACCCGCCAGGCTGACGCTCGGCTTCACCAGCCAGAAACGCGTACCTTTGGTCAGATGAGGCTCGGCAGCCTTGTTCATCTCGATGGTGGCGATCACCCCTTGGTTCTCACCCTTGGCGTCGAGCACCAGGCTTTTGACCTTGCCAACCGGCATGCCCTTGTAGATCACCTCGGTCTTGTTGGCGACGATACCCTCGCCCGACTCGAAGCGAACCTCAATTTCCACGCCGGCATCACGGTAAGCCTGCCACGCAAGCCAGCCACCGATCATCAAGGCGATCAAAGGCAGGATCCATATGGCCGACCAGTTCGAGGCTGGGCGGGTTTTAGCCGTTGGCAGGTCACTCATGGTCGTCATCCGACTCCGTGTTATCCCAAATCAGTCGGGGATCGAAAGTTAAAGCGGCAAGCATTGTCAGGATCACCACAGTTGCAAAGGCGACAGCGCCCAGGTTGGCTTCGACACTGGCTATTCGGCCGAAATTCACCACCGCCACCAGGATGGCGATGACGAAGATATCGAGCATGGACCAGCGCCCAATGAATTCGATGAAGCGGTACATCAATATCCGTTGCCGCGCCGAAAGCGGCTGCCGACGCTGAACGGAGTACAACAGCAAGCCGATGCCCACCAGCTTGAATGTGGGCACCAGGATACTGGCAATGAACACCACGGCAGCAATGGGCACCATGCCATGCTTGAGCAAGGTGATGACGCCGGACATGATCGTGTCGGGGCTGCCTTGGCCCAGGGTGCTCACGGTCATGATCGGCAGCATGTTGGCCGGGATGTACAGGATCGACGCGGCAATCAGCAGCGCCCAGGTGCGCGCGATGCTGTTCGGCCGACGGGCATGCACGATGGCACCGCAGCGTGTACAGGTTTGTGAAGTGCTGTCTGGCTGTTGCCGGTTCAGCTCGTGACACTCATTGCAGACAAGAATGCCTGCATCAATCGCCCGCATGCAGGTCCTCCCCTGATAGCGCACTCCAGATCTGGTGCGGTGACATCACCACCTCGAGCCACACCTGGATCAATAACAGGCTGATGAAGCAGAACAGCCCCAGGCCCACAGTCAGCTCGGCCAGGTCCACCAGCTTGACGATGGCCACCAGCACGCCCATGAAATAGACCTCGAGCATGCCCCAGTCACGCAAGTGGTGATAGATGCGGTAGAACAGCAGGCCGAAACTACGCCCCACGTTCAGGCGGATGCTCAGGAGCACGACCAGCTGACAGAGCAGTTTTGCCAGAGGGATGGCCATGCTGCACAGGAACACCACCACGGCCACGCCGCGCATTTCCGAGTTGTACAGGCCCAGCACGCCGCTCCAGACGGTATCGTCCGATGTCTGGCCAAGCAGGTGCAGCTGCATGATCGGCAGGAAATTGGCAGGCACAAACAGCAGCAAGGCGGTGAGTACCAGGGCCAGGCTGCGGTTGACCACATTGTGCCGATGGGCGTAGAGCTCGTAGCCGCAGCGCGGGCATTGGGCCTTCTCATCATGCTGGAGCACGGGCTTGCGCAGCAGCAGGTCGCATTCATGGCAGGCGACAAGCTGGTCCAGCGGCAACTGAGCCAAGGTTTCAGGTTCGACAGGATTGGGCATATAGCGCTTCTGAATAGGTGCGTGGGCCTATTCTAGTGTTCTGGCTCGAATTGTGGGAGGCAACATAACAGCGGGCCTGCGCGACCTTTGTAGGAGCGGCCTTGTGTCGCGATCGGGCGCGCAG
>NZ_JBIGLU010000089.1:0-1105 GCF_043658375.1 Pseudomonas sp. PsB
CTCTGCGCCACGAACGGTACGGTGGTCGCGGTGGTGGCGTCCTTGGCGAAGGTCAGGGTCTGGCCGTTGCTCAGGGTAACGGTGAAGGCCTGGCCCGCTGGGTGGCTCAGGGTGCCGGTGATGGTTGTCGTGTTACCTTCCTGCACGGCATTGCCCGTCAGGGTCAGCGTCACTTCATCGCCGCCATTCGGCGTGCCCGGGGTGCCAGGGTTACCTGGAGTGCCCGGCTCGTCGGTGATCTGCAGGGTCACCGGGTCGCCTTTGACTAGATTCTCAAAGACCTGTTTGCCCGTGCCTTGCTCGGTAATCCCGGAGATGGCGATGCTCGGGGCACTGCTGCCCACATAGACGTCGTCCGCCAGAACACCCGACTGCGAGCCACTGATCTGCCCAGCTGCGATGTGCACCACTTTGCCGTTGCTCAGCTCGATATCCAGACCGCCATGCTGGGTCAGGTCGGCACCGGCAGGACCGGTCAGTGTGATGGTGTAAGTCACCGCCTGCCCTTCCACCGCCGGGTTCGGCGAGATGCTCAGCTCGGCCTTCACGGTGTTGATGGTATCGGTGACCGTGAGGGTCGTGGTGGCGCTGGTGTTCAGGTTCTCGAAGTTATGGCTACCAGCATCAATCACGCTGACGGTCTGGGTTTCACCATCCTTGAACACATCATCGCTCTGGGCCACGAACGGATTGGTGGTCGCAGTAAGCGCGCCCTCGGCAAAGGTCAGGGTCTGGCCGTTGCTCAGGGTGACAGTGAAGGCTTGGCCTGCCGGGTGGCTCAGGGTGCCGGTGATGGTCGTGGTGTTGCCTTCCTGCACCGTATTGCCGGTGAGGGTCAGCGTCACTTCATCGCCGCCATTCGGCGTGCCCGGCGTGCCAGGGTTGCCTGGGGTGCCTGGTTCGTCGGTGATCTGCAGGGTTACCGGGTCGCCTTTGATCAGGTTCTCAAAGACCTGTTTGCCCGTACCTTGCTCGGTGATCCCGTTGATGGCGATGCTCGGAGCACTGCTGCCCACATAGATGTCATCCGCCAGGTTAGCGGTTTGCGAAGCGCTGATCTGGCCCGCAGGGATGTTGATCACCTCGCCGTTGCTCAGCGCGATGG
>NZ_JBIGLU010000056.1:0-20193 GCF_043658375.1 Pseudomonas sp. PsB
GCTCCAGAAGGAAATCGGGAGCACAGCATCGGGCATCAGGTAAGCGCTTTGAATGTGGGGTTCATGGAGCACTTACGATCCTAGTAGCAGCTTCAGGCGTCTAGTTACATGCGATCACATAGCTACATGCACCGCCTGGGTTGAATGCACCTTTGTCATAGAAGCCACAGGTTACGATCCGATTGCTATCAGCGTAAGCGTAATTACCGCCAGCATAATCGGGTCTCGGGGCAGGGTGAGGGTTTGACGCATCGGAAGCCGACCAAGTACAGCTATCTTGGGTACTGCCGCTTGGAAGAGGGATTTGCTGGCCGTGGGTGATAAATCCAGTAAGAACCTTTCCACCGCCAGCTGAACGCCACACCCCGGATTGGCAAGAAGGTGTGAGGCACTGGCAGGTAAGGGGCGCGCCCAGGTTGTTTTTCGACTGGATGCCGATCTTCGGGCACGCCTGTCCTTCAACAGCGGTGCTCTCGATATCCAGATACTCCCCAACTGTCACACGTCCGTCCGCCTGCAGTGTCCCGCCGCGGATTTTTCCGCCTGTCAACAGGCCCTTGTCGTTAAGAACCCTGACCCAGTCTGCATCAGCTTGGTAGATGCCGCCCCCCCACTTCTCGTTCACCCACCCAGTGTCGTTCTGGCTTCTGAACCAGCCGTCCTTACTGGTGATGTCGCTCGTCGCGGTGACCGCGCGGGCATTGTTGATGTCGTTGCCACCCATATCGATCGCGGTGTTCATCCGGTTGTATTCAGGGTGGCCTGGGACAGCGTTGCGGTAGAGGTAGTCGTTGGCCAGCTCGCCGTCCATCAAGAAGAGCGCGCTCGCGGTATGTCCCTGCCCAGGGTTGATGCCGTAGTTGCTGAGCGCCACTTCCCATCCACCTCGCACACCCTGGATGACTCCGGGCTTGAGTGACGATATGAATCCGCCCGGCCCGCCAAGATGCTCAGCGATGGTCCGAATGCCGAGTTCCGGGATGACCTGGCCACCGGTGGTCACCACAATGGCCTCGAGCTGGTTAGCGTTGAGGCGCCTGGCCAGGCCGACGATGGTCTGGCCGAAGCTATTGGTCGAGCTGAAGCCCGCCGGCAGATATTTGGTGTTTTGCATCATGTCTACGGTGACCTGGACAGGCGTAGTCGGGCCAGCATTGCTGAGCACCACGGAGTAGTTGTCCTTGAGGTACTTGGCAAAAGCGTCAGCGACAGTCCGCTGGTGTTCCGCGGCGATCCGGTAGTCCTGCTGGTTGCCGTAATTGAGCATCCACCAACCCGCGAGAGACAGCATGATGCTCATCACTATCAGGCCGAACAGGCCATCAATGGTAAAAAATCCAGCCTGCCCGCGTTTACTGGCCATGCCAGAGACTCCTGTTCGATTGGGTGACGATGTCTTGCTCGATCATCTGAAGATGTCCGCTGCGGATCTTCTCGCGGATGGACGGCGCGTCATCCAGGGTCAGTGACAGCGTTTGGAGTGTGAGTCGCGGCTGTCCGTGGTCTGGACGGAGGAGGGTTTGGTGAATGACCACAGTCAGCCCCTGTGAGAGCACCTCCAGGGCATTCGGCATGATGGGCTCGGCAAGTACAGCCAGGCGCTGGATGGAGCTCCCGATGCTGCCGCCGTGCCCAGTGGAGAAAATGAGATGGCCATTGATGGATGCTTTGATGACTTCAGCGGCAGTGGCCGTGTCTCGAACTTCACCGACCAGGATGAGGTCAGCGCGAGTTCGAAGAGCGCGTATCAGCGTTTCTGAATAGCCGCCTTGCATACGGGAAACCGGCAACTGGATGCAGCGGCCAGAGCCATGTTCGCCTTGGAGGAGCGTTTCCGGCGGGTCTTCTACAGTCAGGCCCAGGCCGCCGCGTGATGTCAGGCGGGCCTTCACCGCCGAGGCAGCACTGCTGGTCTTGCCGGTGCCCATCTCACCAGCGAAGTACACCAGGCCCCGGGTTTCTTCGGCGAGCAGGCACTCGTAAATATGGTCCGGTAACCCAAGATCCTCGAGAGGGATGATGGTTGCTCTTGACCGATTCAGCACAAAAAACGGCTTAGTGAAGACGTCCAGGTTGTACGTCACTCGCAAGAGCACGCGATCCTCTAACACGAGGGCGAATTCAGGCTCACGTGTTGTCTCGTACTGATGCAGACACCGCGCCCTCAGTTCCTGGATCTCGGTCAACCACTCCGGAGGAGCGGCGGCCTTGCGGGGCTGACCTGCCAGCCCCTTCACATCGGCAAAATCATGGCCAAGATAGAGGTCCACGAACTCAGCATCTGCAATCAAGCTCACGCTGGCAGCCTTCAGTAAGTAGTCCAGGAGATCGAGTTCATTTCGTTGGAGCAGCTTGTTGTAGCGGCGGCGGGAAGGACCTCGCCACTGGTTGCCGAGCCACCATTGATGGCGGTGGTGGTCTGCTTGTCCTTGGCGATCTTGGTGGTCAGCGTGATGCAAGCCGCTTTGGGGACGTTGCTCTCGGAGAGGGTGAAGGTCATGCCATTGCTCACAAGCGTGACGGCGCCGTTCCACTGGTTGGTCAGGGTGGTGCCCGAAACGCCCATTGAGCCGGTTCCGTCGATAGCGATCAGCGAAGGCACGAGATTAGTCCCCGATGTGCCATATCCAGAAGATCCCTTCAGCTTTTTGGCGTTGGTGATGATGGTGGTGATGTTGCTTTGCTCTACAGCGGCATCGGAACTCCCCAGCATCTTGTAGCCGATCCAGGCGATGAAACCTAAGGCGATGGTAATGAGCATGATCCACATCACGCCGTCGATGGACAGGAAGCCACGTTGGTTTTTTGGGGTAGAGAGTGTCATTGGTTGCCTCTGGGCTGTGTGCTTAGTGTTGGATTGAGTCCATCAGGCCTATGGCCAGCTGGAAGATGCCGACCATCACGAAGATCATGAGCAGGCCCATGATTACTGCGGATAGGGCTGTAAGGGACTTCGAGACCGTTTCCACCCGCTTGAGCATTTGCTCGAGCCAGCGATTGGCGAACCTCTCCATCGATGCGGCGAAACTTTGGCGTGTGGCCAAGACCTGCAGGAAATGGATGGCCATCGGATCCGGGAACTGGTGCCCGGCTAATTTGAGTGCTGTACCGAAGTCTTTACCCGAACTGACGCCGTAGTTGATGGCGTCGATCCTTTCTCGCAGCCAGGGAGAGGCGCTCCGGCTGAGAATGCTGAGCGCACTCAGTTGGCCCACCCCGGCGCGGAGCATCACTGACATGTTCAGCAGGAAGATTGAGCCGTGCAGGACTTTGTAGATTGACCAGGGGGGAATGCCTTCGAGCCGCAGCCTGGTGGTCTGCAGTAGCAAGCTGAGCTGCGTTTTCCAAACCGGGCTGTTCGGTCGAACCTGCAGGCCGCAGAAGTATGGGAGGGTCACGAACGAGACGACGACCAGGGTCAGCACGACTGCAACGATCAGAAGTCCGTAGTTCGTGACTACCTTGGAAATTACATAGAGCAGACTTGGGATGCCGGTCCACAGCTCTGGATCTTGCCGCTGAGCCATCGACGGCACCATCCAGGTGGCGATGACATACAGCAGCGCCCCCATGAGGCTCCAGGTAATCGATGGAAGCGCTACGACGGAGACAACCAGGCGAGAAATGCGTTGGCGGGCCTCGATGAGCCGAACGCAGTCCCGGAAAGCCTCCACAAGGTTGCCGGTTTTCTCCCCGGTATCGACCAGGGAAGCCTCGTCATATGGCAAATGGCTCCTGCAGGCGTCGGCGAGAGATTTTCCTCCCCGCACTAGCATCGCCACCTGACCACAAATGACTGACACGGGATGCATCGTTTTACCGTCATTGCTGAACGCCTTGGCAACGGTCTCCAGTGCTTCTTCGATCGGGATACCGTCCTCCAGGACGCCCATCAGGCTCTCGTAGAACTGGATTCGCTCGTTCTTCCCAAACTGCTTTGCATAGAAGGTGACCGCCCAGCCCTGGGCGGCCTCCCGTACACCTGTCCAGAAGTCCTGAAGCAATTCAAACATCGGATTGCTCCATCAGCTGCCTGTCGAAGTCGAGCGGCCCAGCGAAGAGCTCGGCATCGCGTGGGTCTACTATCCCGCTGGTGACTTTCATGATCCCGTGGGCGATCTTGGTGATGCCACCCATCTCGTTGACCCAGTACCTGCGCGCAGCGCTTGCACCGCGCTTGGTGAACGTATCCATGAGCTTGACGTTGGTCAGCAAGGTTTCGGCGATAACGGTGCGATCGACGACCCCAAGGTTCCTGCACTTGCTACAACCTTCACCGACCAGATTGACTTGGTCGACGATCTGCAGCTGCTTCAGCCGGGCGAAGAGATCCTTGCTGATGCCGTGGTTATGCTCACGCAGCGGGATGCGGCAAGCAGGGCAGAGCACCGGCACTAATGACTGGTTAGCGATCCCAGTGGTCAGCAGTGGATCGGTGACCAGGTAATCAGCCACGCCCATGTCAATCAGGCGCTGGATGGTGGCGATCACGTTGTTCGTGTGCAGGGTTGACCAGCTCTGGTGACCAGTCATGGCGCCGGTGTACGCCGCCTGGGCTGACGCCAGGTCGCGCAACTCACCGTACATGAGGACATCTGGGTCAAGCCGTACGGCATTGGTAATACCGTCACCCCAAGTCTCGCCGGCGTAAATCGGTGACTGGTTAGCCTTGAGCGGATACTCAGGGGGATGCTCGAGCGTGAGGATGTGCCTGGAGCCACCAGTCTCGTCATACAGCGCGTTGAGATTGACCTGCAGGGTCTTGGATTTTCCGGATCCTGTTGGGCCAGTAATCAGGTTAAGTCCGTAAGGCAGGCTCCGCAGTCTTCTGAAGTGCTCGATCTGCTGAGGCAGGAAGCCGAGCTCTTCGAAGCTCTGCTTGGAGGTATCGTCGTACAGCAGACGCATCACCATCAGCGGGCCATCCACCAGCGGCCGGGTTGCAACCCGAGCGCCGTACAAGCCCAGTTGGTCGACAAACTTACGGCTGACGCGGGCATCCTGAGCGATGTGGGGCTGGTAGTAATCGCCAGAAACATCGCACATGCTGTTGTACAGAGCAGCGCAGAATTCACGCCCTACGTCGCTCTTTTCCTGGCGTACCTCCTGAAGGACCCCATACAGCCGATACTTGATCCGGGTGACATCGTGCGAAACGACGATGTGAACATCACTGGCGCCGCGCCGGTGGGCGTCCCCCATGAACTCCACCACCTGGGCTTGGCGCTGGGTTTCGACAAGTGCCTTCATGCCCCTCGACGCCGAGGCTTGATACAGCGTCTTGATCTCAGTCATCGAGGCTAAGACCACTTCGTAGTCAATGCCTTTGTGCTCAAGCTGGTCCATGAATGCCATCACGTAGGGGTCACTGACGTGTTGGGGAGAGATGTACAGCTTCCCATCGGCGGTCATGGCCAGGACCTGGCGCAAGTCTTCCTTAATCGCATGAGGGCCGCCTGGGGCGGTCAGTACCGCCACTGGCAACGGCGCCAAAGTCAGTTCGGCAGGCTCAAGATCGACGGGCTCTGCGGATAGCTCGGTCATGGTCAATACTCCTCAGGGTTGGCCGGGCAGGAGGCCGGGGAGGCTCTGTTGTGGCTGAGATACCACCCGGTTACCGAATCCAAGTGGGTATCGCTTTCCCTCCTTGGTCAGCACGACCCCATCGAGCGTGATCTGTTGGACCCGGAAACCGTTCGGCAGCTCGCTGCCAGGCTTGGCGTCAAGCTCGCTGCCGTCGCTGTAGATCAGGCTTGCCCGTAATTTCTGTCCGGAGCCGCTGATTTCTTTCACCACCGGCAATGCCGATTGGCGCGGCCCTGAGGATGTAGCCGTCATGGCGGGAGTGAGCCCGACAGTAGGAAACTGCGTCACTGGCTGGGGGGGGCTAGGTAGTGTGCCGTTTGCCTCGAGCTCTGCCTTCGCGCGTTCGGCTTTTGCCTTGAACAAGATGGTTTCGCTCTGCACCTTGCCGAGCTCGCCGACGCTGATGGCTGAGAGATCTGTCGCTGTCTGTGCTCCGGCAATTGGCATCCAGAGCGTGAGCAGGATCAGGCTGAAGTTATTTCGCATACAGGACTCCTGTGACTGACCAGATCAGGTGGTCGGCCTTGTATTCGGTCTTGATCTCCTGCAGGCGCAGCCCTTGGGTTGGAGCGCCATTGAAGGAGTCGTAGGGCAGCACGCCAGAGGTGTACGACAGCTGGTACTGCTGCCACTGGGGAGGCGGCGGCGGAGGTGGCGTGGGTTGACCTGGCAGAGCAGGTTCCTGAGGCGTAACAACGGGGATCGGTTGCAACTGCGGTTCCTGAGAGAAACCATGGAACCAACTGGTCAAATTCTCCAGAGCATCTCTGGCCTCAATGAGGGCGTCGTCACCGGCAGCATCAAGGGAAATGTCGAATTTCAGCAGCCCGGTCTTACCCTGATTGATGAACTCCGGGCGGATAGAGAAGAGTTCTGCGACAGCCATCGTGAACTCGTGAGCGGTGCTGTTACCTGCGCGTTCGTAGGTCGCAATAACCTGTGAACTGTTGCACTTTGCCTCCATGAAGGGCCAGCCGCGGATACTCAGCGGCAATCGGTTCATGAACCTGCTGCAGGCCTCAACGAAATCGGTGACCGAGGGCTGTTTCGCCCAGGGGTGCTCCAGCGCCTGGATGGGTTGTTCCGTGCCTGTTTGCCTCTGCAGCTCGGCCAGCTCCTCGAGGCGTTTCTTCTCCGCCTCGATGGCAGCTTGACGCGCGATCTCTGCCTGATGGGATTTCCATTGTGACCAGGCCAGTAGCCCTCCACCGATCAAGAGGGCCACCAGGAGCAACTGAGCCAGCTCAGGCTTGGACATACCGAACACGAGTGGACGCAGCCGGTATTCACGCTTGAGCCGGGACGGCTGGAGCAGCTCATCGATGTCGATGAGGTCGCCGCCCATGCCAAACTCGGTTGGTAAGAACTCTCGCTCAAACTGGATGCCGCGACTGCGTTGCTGCAACACCCGTTTACGGACTTCCGATGCCGTGGCAATCAGGTCGCAACCCGGGATGATCCTGCCCTCATGGACAGCGACGATGGCATAGCGATCTTGATCGGCGTCGACGGCCCAGGCAGCAATCCATGAATCACCGAGCTGGCCAGCCAAGGTCGCAGCCAGCGAGTACATGCCTTTGTGAACGTCAGCGGAGCGGGAAACAAAGCCCGCCTGGATCATGAGCGACGTTCTTCGGATAGCCACGATGTCCAGGCCGTGCTCATGGCCATACTGACGGGCTTCCTTCATGTAGCTGGTCATGTTGCCCAGGGGCGTCCAGAGCATGCCAGTGACGAAGACACGCCCCCGGTGCTGGATGGTCTGCACCCGGCTCGAAGGTTTGTGTGTATCGGTGTTCATGAGCGCCGCCACTTACAGGTTGTCCGGGAGGACGATTGGTGTCACCAGTACCACCAGGGCGCTGTGGGACGTCGAGCGGGTTCGCCCACCGCCCAAGCCAAAGAAGCTAGGACTGCCAACGCCGGATTTACGGGCGTCATCCCCGTTCTCGTCGAACCCAGTCAGAATCAGTGTCTCACCGCTGCGCAGACGGACCTTGGGCGCCACGTTCTTGGTGTCGTAGTCCGTGGTCTGGACCTTGGAGTCGTTGCTCTCGAAGTCCTTGAAGATTGGCTTGCTGCTGATGCTGAGGGTGATCATCAGCAGCATGTTTTCTTTGTCCAGGAGCTTGGGCAGCAGCATCATGTTGAAGCCACTGGTGATCGTCGCCGGTGTCAGTGCGGTGCTGGAACCGACGGAAGCGGTGGTGGTGGTCGAGCTGGAGGCGACATAGCTTTGGACGTTGCCGATCTGGATCGGTGCCGGCTGCAGGTTCAGCGTGGTCACCGATGGCGAGCGCACTTCGGAGACGCGCCCCTGTTCTGACAGGGCTTGCACGACGGCCTTGGAGCCTGCCCACGGAGAGCTGGACGTATCCAGAATGCTGCCGCTGGCAGAGATCGCCTCGGAACTGATGCCGGCGACGGTGTTGCTCAGGCCGAAACCCCATTTCCCGGAGATGGACTTGTAGACAGCGCTCCAGTTGACAGCCGTCTGGTCGCTGTCGCTGAAGTTAACCTCGTAGACCTTGACGTTGAACAGCACCTGTCGAGTGATGCTGCGGTTGGTATCTTTCAGGTAGGCCGAAATTCGATTCAGCACCTCCGGCCGGTCGCTGACGGTGAGCGTGCCGGTAGAGCGAGAGAGATACAGCCGCCCTGGAGGCTGCATGCTGAGCATGGCCTTGACGTTGCTCTCGATGTCGCTCATCAGTGAGGTTTTGTACGTCGACTTGGTGCTCTGGTTGCTGCCGGATTCACCCGTGGCTCCCCCCGAAGATGTCGAAGAGCCCGAGTCGCCGTTGCCGGTGGAGGTCAGCAGGCCCGACTTGACGGTACTCTCGATCTCCAACTCGTCGCCGAATGTCCAGACGTCGAAGGTGCGGGTGTCGAAGTAGGTAATGCGCACGCCCTGCAGCTCAGGGTCGAAGTGCCACGACAGCCCCAGGCGTGAGGTGGCCTGGTTAAGCAGCCCGGAGGTTTTGCCGTTGTAGTTCAGGCCGGAGATCAGTCCTCCGCTGCCGAGGCCCAAGTCGAATGAGCTTGCGCTGCCAGGCATTGCCCCCGCCATGCCATTTGGCAGAAGACCCGCTAGGCTGTCTGGATCAGGTACAGCCTGAGCGGCGCCGCGAGCGGTAGTGCCGGCAGACTTCGAGGAGAGGATCCCGGGGTTCAATGCGTCAGGCGCTACAATGACCTGCAGCCCGGTTTCCTTGGTGATCAGCTGAGCCACGTCGGTGATCGACACTGGGCCTGCAGGCCGATAGGCAATGTCACGGTCCAGGCTGAACGGGAGCCCGCGCCTGGTCACCAGCGGCTCAGTGGAAACCCAGGGCTTGTTGCTGAAAACGACCGTGTCGCGGTTTTGTTGTGGCTGCTGGTTCTGCAGGAACTTGGTGTACTGGCCAGCCGTGCGGCCCTGGAACTCTGCTCGGTCGAACGACTCATTAACCCGTTGCACGGCACAGCTGCTCAGCAGGGCCAAGGCGATCGGGGTCAATGCCCAGCGGACCCAAGAAAACTTGTTCATTTCTTCTTCCTCTCAGCGACGTACAAGACGCTCTGGGAGCCTTCGCTACCGTCGACGACGAAGGATCGCGGGGCATTGTCGTAGAGCGGGAACAGCTGCTTAATGGCTTCCTGGAACGGGCCTTCGAAGTGCAGCGGTGCCTCGATCGGATAGTTGAGGTCTTCCTGGGCCCAGATCACCCGCCACCGGGCTTTTTTGGCCCATTCTTCAACGGTATCGCGCAGGGTTGATCCAACTTCGGCCGTCCATACTTGGGGCAGCGGCCGGGGTGGTGTGGCGGGCTTGACCTCGATGGCCGGGGCCACCACTGCTGTAGTGGTCACGGCAGCCGCTGGCTTGGATGCTGCAAGTTGGTTGGGCGCATTCGGTGCTGGGGACGCAGGTGTCGAAGGTTTAGCCGCGGTGGTTACCATCGCAGCCGGGATAGAGCCATCCTTGGCGGGTGCCATTGGGGGGAGCGCGGGAGCCACTGCCGCTGGGGCTGCGACAGCGGGTGTAGTCGTGGAGATGGGGGCGGGAGTAGGCACTGCGGCGACGACTACGCCTGGCGTCGAGGCTGGTGTGGCGGGGCTGGTTCCAGGAGCCCGCGCTTTGTCGGCGTAGAGTTGGCCTGCCGGCGTCGACGGGGTTGGCAATTGGTAACCGGGGCGAAGCACGAAGCACACCTGACGGTTCACCTCATCGACTTTCACCTGCCAGGCCGGGCCCGCGAGGACCTGCAGGGTGTTTCGCAGAGTCATTGGGCCGAGCTTGTACTGGGCTGCTGGCAGAGGTCGGGTGTACAGGATGTTGACGTGTTGCGAGCTGGGCGGGCAGAGGGCGTAACCTGACCGGTCGACCACGTAGAGCATGGCGTCCCGAACGCTGGGGTTCATGCTCGATGGGATGGTCACGTCGATGATCTGTGCCATCAGGTCGCGCTGGCTCGCGTCGGGTTGGGTGCTCACCAAGGTGTAGCGGCCATACCGAACGACGGGTTCCTTCTCCGGACTTGCTCCGTTCGGGTAGATGTCCGGAGACAGCCATTCGGGATTGCGGCTGCTATCGAACGCCGGCTTCGGCGGCTGCTCAGCCTTCTGAATCGCACAACCCGCAACGAGTGCGGCGAGCGAGAGAGTGGTCAACTGCCTGATCATGAGGCCCCCTGTAGTCATTGAAGGCAACGGTGACAGCCGATAGCTTTCCGCGCAGCTGGAAATCAATATCTCGCAGGACCAGATTTTTCCGGTGGGCTGATGAGTTCGTGCAACGGGTTGTCTTGGGTGCCCTCGGCAGCGGCCAGGGGGGCATGATTTTCTTGGCGTAAGGCTGATCGGCCTATCGCTGAGAGTATCTCTTGGCCTAAAGTGCATTTCATCACCGCCCAGGTCGGCGATCATGTCCGCTTCAATACCAAATTAAAAAAGATAACCATGAAAGAAACACTAGGTAGGTTGTATTTGTGGCAAATAGCACTGGCTAGGGTTTTGGATCTCCTGGCGCTTATGCAACGAGTAGACCGCTTCTGCAGAACTGGAAGGCCAAAAAATATTACTGAGCTGTATGATCAGGAACGTCGCAGATTAAAAACTGGTCTGCGACTTGAGGGCGAGGCATTAGATAGTTTTGAATCAGAGCATGGCTCCTTGTTTCCTGATGTTCACGATGTTCACCTTATTGATGAATTAATCACAGAAGAAATCATTATAAAGTTGTGCACTATTTTTAATTCTGGTTGGGGTAAACCCGGGGTTATTGCGGGAAATAAGAAATCGTTTTGGGAGCCGATTGTCGCTGAGGTGATTTCTGAGGCCTTCTCAGGTGACGTTAAAGTCAAGTTTTATGAGTTTCTAGAGGCCGCGAAGGGATACAGAGACAAGCATGGTGCCCACTTTGATCACGAAAGCTTCAACATGACTCATGGGGACAAAGAAATCGGTGAGGATGGGGTTATCTACAGCGTAGGATGGACCAGCGCCTTACTGACTTTTGATTGGGTTTTTGTGAATGAGACCCTGCCAGTATTTGCTAAGGCGTTGAACTCCTATATCGCCAAGTTACAGAGAGACGCCGGTATAATCTGATGGCCCATGTTTGGCAGCAATGCATCGGCCTGTTTTCCAAGGATTTAGGTTGGTAGTAGTCATTGGGTTCACGTTGAAAGGGTTAAGTTTCGGAGCTATATCATTCATGAGCTCAAACTGTGATTCCCAAGCGATCCTACTTATTGGATAGTCGCTGCAAGCATTGCCTTGGCCAGCGCGTCCTGCTGCTCTTCCGGCTCAATGAGCTCCAAGCTGACTTGGCGCTTCGCTAAGAGCATCTGCCAGAGCTGCTGATCGATGCTGTTCTCCACGAGGGGGATCTTCACGATCACCGTCCTGAGCTGACCATTCCGGTACGCCCGGTCCTCGGCCTGATCCTGTTGTCCGGGTGTCCAGGGCAGGCCCAGGAAGAAGACGTAGTTGGCGGCCGTGAGGTTGTTGCCGGTACCGGCGGCTTGGGTGGTGCAGATGAAAGCCCTGCAGTCGGGGTCGCCCTGGAACTTGTCGATCGCCTTCTGGCGTTTGGTGAGTGTGTCACTGCCGACCAGGGTGACGTTCCCGATACCGGCTGCATCGCACAGCTCCTTGAGGCGCGCGACGGTGGGTTTGAACTCGCAGAACAGGATGACCTTGTCTTCGGGGTCCAGCTCGCCCAGCAGGTCCATAGCGACTCTGACCTTCACCTGTTCCAGGTAATGGCGAAGCGCGCCGAGCCTGGCAAAGATGGGCCTGTCCTCGAGGCGAATGCTGTCGTACTTCTTCCGCTCCTCCACCCCCATCGCCACGGGCAGCAACTGCCGGTGCTTACCCTTGAGCCCGGGCAGAACGTCTTTGCGCCGGCGAAGCATCCAGTCGCCCAGTTCTGCCCGGAGGTTTTGCCGGAACTCTGGGCTGCCGGCGAAGCGTTCGCAGAAATCGCTGAGGGGCAACTGGCCGACCGGGTGCCCCGATAGACGTAGCAGGGTGTGCAGCTCTGTCTCGCGATTGAGGACAGGCGTGCCTGTCAGCAGATAGCGATTCGGCACCTTGGCTGCGATATCGAAGCCATGGCGTGTACGCTCGGCAGTCGGCTCCTTCAACTGGTGCGCCTCGTCGACCACTAGAACGTGGTAATGCTCAGCCAGCAGCACGTAGTCGCCGAGACGCTCGTAATTGATCAGCATCCATTGGACCAGCGGGTCGTGCTTCTGCACAGCGACTGTCGCGTCGGGGTAGACCGCCAGGATTTCGCGCTGCCAGTTGATCAGCAACGAGGAAAGGGTCACCACCAGGATCGGGCGACCGGCTGCACTGATATGCGCCGCGATAATGGCCTGGCGCGTCTTGCCGAGGCCCATATCATCAGCCAGCAGTGCGCTGGTGCGCTGGAGCAGGTGAGCGATGCCAGCAGGCTGGTGATCGAGCAGGGAATAGCCGACCAGGGCCTGGGCGATCGTGGCATCTGAGAACTCGGTGCGTTCAATCGGCGAGACGGCAGCGAGGTAGATGTCGTTGGAGCTCTCCTCACCGCTGGCGGCTGTCGAGGGTTCCTGAGGAGCACCGCCCAGGCTGATGCGTGGAATGTCTGCTGCTGGAACCACAGAGCCATCGCCCAGGAGCTCCTGTACCACGTCCAGGATCTCGAACTGCTCCTCCACAAGACCGAGCTCCAGGACCAGGTTGCTGCGCAGGATTTCGGCGGTGGCGTTGACTCGCCACGAGCTGGATTTGCCCAGGAACACTCCCCGCATCCGGCGGGCCACTGCAACTACTCCAGGATGATAATCTCCGGACAGCAGCACACCGCCGTCGGCGAGCGGGGCAATTCGCAGTAGCATTCCCGAGATGAACGCGTCCCGGCGTGGGTTGGCCAGCGCGCTCTCGATCTTCTGGCGGAAGGCCTGCCATGACTCAGTGACCTTGCCACCGGCCAGCTCGATCAGCTGGTGGTACACCAGGTCCAGCTCGTCGATGAGCTTGGCCTTGGGCACGCGCCAGTAGCGGCAGAGCGGGTGATCACTGCGGCGAATGAAGAACCCGCTCCGTGCGAACATGACCTTGTTTGCGCCTTCAATGTAAGGCATGAGGATGCCCATGTCGTAGCCGTCGAATACGGCGGCTTCGAGCAACACTGGTTGGCTATTGAGGAGGCGTGGCCGTTTCAATTGGCGTCCGCGCTCTTGGACTTCATCGGCACAGTCTGGTCCAGGTGGTAGGCAGGCACCCATCGGGTTAAGAGTACTGAGCCATGAAGCGACCCTCCCTGGCCACTGATTACGTACGCCGCAGGCTCTGAGCCCTTCGGCACACGTCTGCGTTCCTGCTTCCAGTACCCAGCGGTTTTGATGTCGTCAGGTTGTAACGGCCAGCACGACTCGCCTGGCCGGGATTCATAATGAGGGACCTTCGGATTGTCCGCCTGCTCGGCCTTCAACCGGTCAATGACTTTCTTGGAACGGGCCACAAGCACCTCCGGGAGGATGAGTAGTCAACTCGTCATCATTCAAGGTGCGCCTACCCGCACCCGTAAGAGCGAGCAGATTGGCAGTTGGGGGAAACCTGCTACAGGAGAAATGGATTACCGCCTTCGAAACATTTCGCCTACATGCCCCTGGGCTTGGTCATATCAGGTTTGTCGCCCACTGTGGGGTAGCTCACGCGGCAGTTGTTCGCTTTGAACCCGGTGCATCCCCAGAAGTCGTAACCGCCATCGCCGCGCTTCTGTCGGCGCGCGAGAGGCATCCCGCACTTGCCGCAGGAGTAGCCGTCCTGGGCGCCCGATGAGGATTCAGGCGACCGCGCCTTCATCGCCACTGTGGGCGCCTGTCGGAGGCTTTCCAGCTCACTCTGGAGGTGCTCGTAGAACTTGGCGACCACAGGGCCGTACCTATCCTCACCGCGGGCGATTCGATCCAAGTCCTTCTCCAGCGTGCTCGTGAAAGCCAGCTCGAGGAAGCTGAATCGGCCTTCCAGCTGGGCGACGGTAGCCTCTCCCAGCGGTCCTGGTACCAGCTTGCGCTTTTCCTCGACGACCAGGCCCTTGCTGGTGATGTTTTTAACGATCGCGGAGAAGGTGCTGGGCCTGCCAATCCCACGACGCTCCAGTTCCTTGATCAAGCTGGCCTTAGTAAAGCGCCCTGGCGGTTTGGTCTTCTGGTTCAACACCTCGCCCTGGAGTACGTTGAGGATCTGCTTAGGTTGCAGCGCCGGCACTGGATTTTTGGGCAGGTCGGTCGACTCCTCATCCGTGTCGTCTTGCTGCAGGAGCTTCATCCAGCCGAGATAGGCTACCGAGCTACCCGTCGCAGCGAAGCGCAGCGGCCTTTGATCCGGCCCCTTGGCCAGCAACTTTGCGGTACGCACGTCGTAGATGGCATCGGCGAGCTGGCTGGCCAGTGCGCGGATCCGAATGAGCTTGTACAGCGCCTGTTCATCGGAAGACTCTCCCGCAACCTCATCATCCCAAGCGGTTGGCGCGATCGCAGGGTGACCTTCCTGTGCGCTGTCTGCTGCCTTGAACGTCCGGCGTTCGTCTACAACGTCGAGCCCCTGGCGTCGTGCGACAGCCTGGATGTCAGGCATGGCCTCATCGGCCAGGTTGGGGTTGTCCGTCCGGTGGTATGTGATGACACCCTGCTCGTACAGGCGTTGCGCAATCTGCATCGTCTTGTCGGGGTCCCACTTCAACGCCACGCTGGCGGCTTGCTGCAAAGTGGACGAAATGAACGGTGCGGGCGGCGGACGCCGCTTCTTGCCGTCTTCGCACGATTCCACGATAACTGCACGGGTGGCGGCGACCCGGGCGGCGAGCGTGCCGTCCTGGACGTAAGGGTGTTCTTTGCTGGCAAAATCCGGCACCGGCTGCCATGCGGCAGTCCAGGCCAAGCTGGAAGCTTCGTCCCTGAAGGTCAGTTCTGCGCCGAAGTGGTGGATGACCTTGAAGTTGCGGATCTCCCGTTCGCGCAGTACAACCAGGTAGAGCGCAGGTGACTGTACACGGCCCGCAGACGTGGGTTGCCCCATGACTCGGCGCAGCTCCTGAGTGACGGGGTAGCCCACCAAGCGGTCGAGCACCCTACGGCACTGTTGTGAAGCAACGAGCTGGCCGTCGATCTTGCGGGGGTTAGCCAAACCCTCCCGCACACGATTCTGTGTGATTTCATTGAAGGTGACGCGCTTGTACTCGCTGATGCGCAGCGCCTGCTGAATGTGCCAGGCGATGCTTTCACCTTCGCGATCCGGGTCAGTGGCAATATAAACCTCGGTGGCGTCCTTTAGCGCCTTGCGGATCGTGCTGACGTTGCGGGCACTCTTGGGCAGCATCTCGTACACCGGCCGGAGGTTCTTGAGCACCCCAGTGGTGATCATCGTCTCGTCCATCCCCTTTTCAGGGAGGTCTCGGATGTGGCCACCAGTGGCTACAACCGTCCATTGCTCGCCAGGCCGGATCTTCTTCATCATGGGCCCTAGCTTCTTCAGCTTGCCCGGTGCCTCGATGATCATGAGTTTCATAAGGTGACCCTGAACAGTTCGAACAGAGCGCACTCTTGCCGCCGGCCGGAGGCGGCACAACGCGAAATGGTCAACTGAAAGGGCGGGAATTCGTTGGGATTGCTTTTATGAATTGCGTGATGAGGAGTGGTGCAATTTAGTCTCCTTGATCAGATTCCAAAGAGCTTCCTGGGGAATCCAGCTTCTGGAAGCCCAAGTGAGGAGAATTGGCAACCAGGCAAGGAGGGCTTAGAGTCGAGTAGATCTGCGACCTGTTTTATCCAGCTTGAACTTGGCCCCAAGCGTTGAACAAGCAGCCAGATGACGCTGATTAGCCCGAATATTCGAGATCGGGCATTTTGGTCAAGCGCCAGGTTTTGAAAATAAGGGTTGTCAAGAACGGAGAGCGGGTTGGCCGCTACTTGGTTCCAAATACGAGTATGATGTGCGCACCTGTTGCGCAAGGTATTTATCTCTCGTAGCCACTGAGTTAGCACGTGGGTATCACTAATACCTAGTCGAGCCGCAATGCGATTTTGATGGTTGCCTTTGAGGATTTCGAAGTATTTCGATAGTGTACCAAAATCCCATGCCTCCACAGCTACCCAGAACGGAATAGCTTTGTGCGCGCGTCTATGCCATTCAATGGAGTCTTCTTGGCTACGATCCAACAGATTTTTTTGGCGTTTTTGCCACTCTAACCAAGTATTTCGTTTTTGGTTAGTTTTGCGGTCATTCCAGTCTTCGGTCTGTTTAGGGCGAATGAACTGCGAGTCCGTATACGCCATTGGTGAGTGGTAGCCAACCTCGTGAGCAATTACAGTCCTGACCTGGATCTCAATCCGTTCAATCGCGTCAAGCATGAGTTGTCTAAGTTTCTTATCAAAAAGATAAAGATCGACGGCGTCATTGAAGGTTGTGTCAGGTAGAAAATTGCTTTTTCTACGCGGTTTGCGTGTTACTTGGCAGATAAGGACATTCTGTTGCTCGTCCCTATCAAAGTCGCGCGCGGGCTGCCAGTAACCACTGAGCCGATAATAGCCGATCTGTGAAATCTTCCGTTCTGCTCGGTTGGGGTCAGGTACGAGCATGCCTCTGGTAATCAGTAGCTCAACCAGTTCGGAATAATTTTTGAATGGCTTAGGAGGGGCTAGCTGCTGCAACATCCATGTTCCAGATAAAAGAAGGCCCAAACATAATACTGGACAAAGCCAGCACCAGAGGTTCAGGCGCGATTGGGCGGTGATTCTAGGGAGAAGGCGGAGGGGTGTCAAGACAAAATCAGCAGGTTGGCTGTGAAGGCCACCGCAAGCTGGAGGCTGTAAGAGCAAGAGGTCAGAGGCTGAGGATGAGCTGCTGGGCTCGATTGTACCCTTTAAGCCAAGAGGCCAACATGGCGGGGTGCTTGTAGGGACAAGCATACACGGGCAGCCCTTTCTCGGCGGCTTCCACTCCGGCAGCCTCCACCGCAGGATGGGGGTTGTTGAACTGGCGCCTATCCGCTTTTCGCTCCTGGGCCACTACATGCTGCATCGAATGCTCCTCATCAGTGCCCCTGCACCTGCCGGGCAGATCACGCCTCAAACATTCTTGATACCGGAAGCCTCGCGACAAGGCGCTTTTTTCGACTCCAGTAGCTAATTTTTAAACACGTTAGCAGCTGTAGGGTGGAGATGCCTTCAGGAAATGGTAATTTGCCAATGCGACGATTTCAACCGCCTCCTGACCTGGGCAAGCGCTGCTTGCAGCGCCCCTTCGGCCACGACTTGCCGTCCTGGTTGCGGGAGCTTCCCGAGGCGCGCGACCCTGGGCAGTAGGTTCTGGCCGCCAGGAGTTGTGTGGCATCTGACGCCAAGTGTCGAGTGGGCGGTCGCGTCGATCTGTTCTGGCTCCCAGAAACTTCACGAATGGCGGCGGAAAAATTAGGCCCCACACCAATGCCCGTGTGCCAGACCTAGTGGGGAATCATGCTTGAGCGGTAGAGTGCCGACCAAGCCAGCAGCGTCGCGCTGGGGTCCTCCAATGCGGCACGAACCATCACCTCAGCGTGTTGGCCTGTGATGTCGCAAACTGCCTGCCCAAGTCGCAGGAGCTCAGCCGTCACTCCTGCATCCCGGGCCTTGGTCGCAAACTGATACTCCTCGGCCTGCCCATACTCAAAGGTGGCCTTGAACTGGGAGCGAAGCATTTCGATGGCCTTCACCTCAGCCTCGGGCAGGAGGATGGTTTCGCCGTCGCAAAAGACCTGGGGAACGCCTTCGAGAGCATGTACGGCTTCCATGTAGCGCGAGGAGTCTACCGTCGCTTTGACGGATGGATATTCCGGGTAGTCGTGGTGCACGGGACGTTACCTCGAAGCGGAAATAGGTGGCGAGGCGCTGTCCTTGTCATCGGCAACTTCACGAACGGCGCCTGAAAAATGCCTGCCAAGATGTAGTTGGGTTTCTACGGCGAAGCTTCATCGAAGGGAGGGGTAGCTCGTAGTGACATCCTTGTCACCAGGAGCTTCGCGATGTGGCGCGCCAAATTAAGGGGGGGCTACAGAGGGATGTCGTCGTCAAAGCCTTCGCCGTAGTGGCGCATGTCCTCGGGGCTCGGCTGAGGCACGTTTTGAGCCTGGCCACCGCTGGTCTGACTGCGCGCCTGACCCTGCGGTTGGTTGGTCGGACGCTGACCGCCGCCGCCGCCAGACAGAGATACGTGCTCGATGCGATGTGGAAGAATCGCGATCCGGCTGGCTTCGACCTTGAGCGCAGACACCTCCTGGCCACTTTGTTTATCCGTCCAGCTGTCCATGATCGCGCGGCCAATCACCACAACGCGCATGCCCTTCTGGAACAGCGCTGCGAACCGCTCGGCATCCTGGTGCCACCATTCGACGTTGGCCCAGAAGCCACCACGATCCTTGTAGCCACCCTGGCCATCAGGGATCGAGTTGTCGAACATCACATTGAGTCGCAGCATGTGCCGCGGATCTTTGTTGCCGTTGGCGAACGACCGGTGCTCGGCAGCGTTGCCGACGTTGCCTTCCCAAACTACTGGTGTACCCATGGTGTATCTCCGTTCAGTGTTGAGGTGGGTTCATGACCTGCTGCAGTCGAGCCTGATATTCGGCCTCGGCCTGCCCCATTTTTTCTGCGCACTCGGCGGCCTGTTTGCCGATTGAGTGGATGAGGCTGATCTGCATGTTCAGGGTGATTCGGTGTTGCTCCAGGGCAAACAGGTCCTGCAGCAAGTGGGTTGGTGTTTTGGGGGCGTGGATCATCTGGGCCCATACGCCGACACCCATGCGCCGACCTTGCACGCTTTGCCAGCGAAGAAAGGTTGTGCCAGCCGCTGTGTTTTGCTCGATGAGCCTGACGGGCAGCAGGGCGAATGGATGTTGACGGACCTGGGCCAGCACTTCCTGGGTAATGGCGCGCAACCCTGCCTCCAGCGATGCGCAATGCTCCGCCAACTGGATCAGCTCCCCCTTACCTTTAAAGGGCTTTAAAAGGCCTTTTAGTGAGGCACTCTGTTGCAGCGCCTGATAGGCACCCTGTTGCAGCGGTTTGAAGGCACCCTGTTGCAGGGCCTCCATGGGTTGGGGGTCCAAACGCATCAGGATCAGGCCTCGCCTTCGAGATCGTCATCCAGATCCTCGACCGGGTCTGCGGAACCACGGCGGATGGGCGGGGCAAAGTTCGACCTGCGGGTGCCTTCCAGGATGTCCTGGGGGATGTCGCCGTAGCGCTTGTACATCTCGCGCGCGTTTTCAGCCCGTGCATTGTTGGCGGCGAAGTCGTCACGCGATGCACCGGAGAATCGATGGAGCTGGGCCAGTCCAAAAAGACTGCGCAGCAGGTGAGCACCCTCGTCTATCCAGATCTCGCCATCGCGGCGGCCGATCATGGCGACGTGCTGAGCCAGCAGGATGCGGCGGACGACTTCGTCGTATTGAGTCAGTAGATGGACGCCCTTGAAGCCCAGCGGGTTGGAAATGAAGAGTGGCAGCTTCAGCGGTTGAATGGAGAGGTTCTCACCGATTTCGAGCGCCTTGGGCAACTGGGCCATCACTTCATCCAGGCGGCTGTCGATGGCCTTCAGGGCATCGTCCACTTCCTGAATCTTCTCTTCGATCCTGATCATCCACCAGTCCGAGTATGGGTCGTCCTGGGCCGCTCCACGGTCGATCTGGTTGATCTTGAGGCAGAAGCCCGCCAGCCCGAGGATGCTGTGTTTGTCATCGGTCTTCTGGCGGCCCAGCCAGATTCGGGCAGCATGGTGGGTGTGGAGAGTCAGCTGGACCTGGCTCCTGAGGGAGCCGATGTTGAGCTGATAGTTGTCAGCCATGGACATGGTTTCCTTATATAAGGTGGGTGAACGATGTCCATGCTGCTTTTAGGCTGTTGGGCGCGCAGTAATAAATGAAGAACCCGGGGTGCTGGATTTGTCATAGTCGGCGCACACCATCCTGGTGTTGCGGGCCGCAACACTCCCAGGTGGTGCCGGTGACAACACTCGATCGGGCTCACGGCGGTGCCGGTGCCGGTGAATGATGCGGGCCGCATCACTGTCAGGTGGTTCCAGTGGAACCACTCGACC
>NZ_JBIGLU010000057.1:0-19965 GCF_043658375.1 Pseudomonas sp. PsB
CAGGCTGAAATCTATGACCTTCGCAGGCATGTGTCAAAAATGCGAAAGATGACTCTATTCTGACTAAGCGGCGCGGCCCTGCCTGACATCCAGTTAGGGTATACCTCAAATTGACACTGCGTATTCCAGAGAACGTGATGACGGAAGGTTGAACCTTCCGTCATAGCGCATCTGGTTTGGCCTCCCGTCAGCCAACCACGGGAAACACTGACTCGATCATTGGAGAATGGTCAGCTTGGCCTTGAGATCAATGGCTCTCGCGAAGTTGTGGTAATTCGGCGATGTTCGCTGCACCTGCGCGTGCAATGCTTTCAGCGCCGCCGAATCCGCCGACGACTCCATTTCGACCTCATACTCGACCTGGTCGTACCCTGGATTGATCCCAGGATCGATTCCAAGAAAACCTCTCAGATCGAGGCTTCCCTTCGTGCGGATAGTCAGCGATTGCAACTCGATGTTCATTGCCGCCGCATTTGCCGCGTAGGTTGCAGTCATGCATGCGTTCAACGCAGCCAGGATCAATTCTTGTGGATTAGCGGCCGTGTCGGTACCGAGCAATTCTGCCGGTTCGTCCGCGTCGATGACAAAGCCGCGCGCCAAGGCCGTGTCACCTAGTACGAGCGGCATGGTTCGCGCACGCGTCCGGGTGCCACCCTCCCAGGTTGTCACGACGCCGAACGTCGCGATGCCTGCGGCGGGCTTTGCTGCGACCTGATCTGCAAACTCACGCAATGCGCCGACGTTGATCCCGTTGCCGGGAGTTCCTTTAATGTTTGTGTTCATTTCTCGTTCCCCCATTATGTGTTACGCCCGGCCATCACGCCGCCGTCAACGTCCCAGATTGCGCCCGTCACCCATGCTGCCTTGTCCGACAACAGGAAGAGGATGACCTCGGCGACGTCTTGTGGCGTCCCAACCCTGCCGATTGGGTGGAAGCTGTTGAATCCCTGTAAGGCGCCATGAACCTCGGCCTTGGGTATGAATCCCTCGTAAATCGGCGTTTCGACAACCGCCGGAGAAACGGCATTGACCCTGATTTGTTTGGATGCCAGCTCCATCGCAAGGTGCTGGGTCAGCGAATGCAAACCTGCTTTTGCCATCGAATACGCGGACGACGGCGTAGCCGCAATCGCCTGCTTGCCCCACATCGAGCCGATGTTCACAATGGCGCCGGGACGCTCGCTGGCCACGAGATTGGCCACGACTTTTTGTGTGATGAAGAAGAACGCTTTATTCAACGTCAAATATTGTTCGTAATCACTTTCCGTGTGCTCAAGAAACGCCTTCGGGAAGAACACCCCAGCCGCGTTGACCAGAAGATTGATGTCCTTGTGGTGTTCATCGATGGTATGCAGGAGTCGCTTCACATCTTCGGCTCGCGAGAGATCGGCAGTCAGGGCGGTCACGGTGCCCAACGACGACAGCGCCTTGCGGGCCTCTTCGGCCTTGTCTTCACGGTGACCGACGATGACGACGCTTCCGCCTTGCTCAAGAACCATGCGGGCAGTTTGCAGTCCCATCCCGCTAGTGCCGCCGATGACCAACAACTTCTTGCCATTAAATTCAGTACTCATAATAATCTCCTTAACTACCAACTAAATGGTAGGGTTGTGTTGCAAAAAAAGTGCCGACCTCAGGTCAACACGGTGGAAAGAAAAGTGTTTCCAACTTCGGCCGGTCCGCGTGACGACCGCATGCCACGGCCCACCATCATCGAGCCTTCCAACGCGCACAAGAATGCCTCTGCGAGAGCCTCTGGGGTGGAATTCGAGGTGATCAGCGCGGCACGCTGACCATCGGCAACGACAAGAGTCAACCAGTCGAGATTGACTTTAAAGAATCGCTCGACCTCGCTCACAACGGCGTCCGGCAGCGAGTCCGACTCGGCACCCAACATGCCGCAGACACAAAGGCGCCGGTCCTTGGCGAAGGTGCGTTCGAAAAGTGCCGCATACGCAGTTAGCCTGTCAGGCGCTTTCGCATGCTGCCCTTCGATGCTCAGCAACTCCTCACGAAACCGGTGCGTGTAGCGCTGTGCGACCACGGCCACGAGTTCACCCTTCTTGGGAAAGTGGTGGTGGATACTTGGTTTTTTGATGCCTACCAACTGGGCCACGTCGTCGTATGAGAAGCCGTTGTAGCCGTGCTGCTGTACCAACCCTTCAGCGGCATCGACCACCCGCTCGGCGGTCGGCGAGATTTCGGAGAAATGCTTCATGCAAGCGCCTCATTTGATTCGGCGACTGGCAGGTGGCCTGTCTTGACCAGGATGGTGCAGCCTGTATTGCTGAAGGGACGGTGAGCACTCAAATGCGGACTGCGCATCCATGTGCCGGTAGGGTAGCTTCCGAACTCATCCTCAAAGACGCCTTCCAACACATAGATTTCTTCACCGCCGTAGTGACGATGCGAATTGAATCGTGTCCCCGGGGCCCAGCGCACCAAAGCCGTATGTTGTGTGTCGAACTCAGAAAGTGGCATCACCGACAGACCCGGCACGAGGCCTGGAAACCAGGGGCCGTTACGGGTGTCGACCACGGTGCGTTGGCTGTCGGCTAGATCAAGATGGCGCAGCTTGACGAACAACGTGCAACCCGTCGCGGAGCTCGGTGCATGCGAAGAACCTGGTGGATTCTTGATGTAAGTCCCAGGCCCGAAGGTCCCGGATTCGTCGCTGAATTCGCCGTCCAGGACCAGAATCTCCTCGCCCAAGTCGTGCTTATGATTTTCAAAAGCGGAGCCCGGCGCGTATCGCACGATCGAGGTGGCACGCGCCACTTCGTCGCCATCACGCTCCAGTAACTGGCGTTGAATCCCGGTCGCTGGCGAATCGACCCACTGTAAGCTTGAAGGCTCGACGACAACACGCTGCGAAAGATCTGAATTGAGTTTCATGGCTTTATTTCATCTACCGACTACTTGGTAGGTAAGTTATAAGATCCCGATTTGTTTGTCAAATAGCTTTCGCCATTTTCTTTCATCCATTGAAAAAACAATGAATTGGTTACAAGAACTCGCGAAGCTTAGCGTACGATTTTTTCCGAATTCTCTATCGTCCCCATAAAGGCGTTTGCAGACGGGCTCGGTGTTGATCGCGGCGATCACGATATCGCCGTGCTCGGCCTCCCTACTGCGGTCTACGATGAGAAGATCGCCCGAGAAGATCCCGGCGCCCTGCATGCTGTCGCCCTCCACCTGCACCAGATACACGTGAGGTGCACGCAGGTCGAACAGCTCGTCGAGGGAGATGTGACGCTCCAGGTGATCCGCCGCTGGCGAAGGGAACCCGGCCGGCACACGGAAGGAGTACACCGGCAGCAGCATAAGGCCGCCCGTCGGCGCGCCCAGGAAGGTGATGGTCATGGCAGATCAACTCAAAAGGATATCTGTATATTTATACAGTAAACTGTCAGAGCGTTCCTACGTCAATGCGCGGATGCCTGGCAGCCGACAAACGAGCGAGGTGGGTATGTGTGGGAGGTACTCGATCTACGAGAGCATGGACGACTACCTGCGGCAGTTGGCCCTCGATCTGGTGGTCATCAACGGATATGACCATGAGCGGATCAACCGTTACAACGTGGCGCCTTCTACTCGCGTGGAGGTGATAAGGCCCGCCCCGGGAGGACTGAACGTCGATCGGGTGAAGTGGGGATGGTCGCCTTTCTGGGCGAAGGGGAAGAGGGTCGACCCGATCAATGCGCGGGCCGAGACGGTGATGACAGGGAAGTTCTTCAAGTCGCTTTGGCCGAATGGCCGAGCCTTGGCGCCGGCCAATGGGTGGTTCGAGTGGATACCCGATGTTGCAGATCCGAAGCGCAAGCAGCCTTACTACATCCAAGCGGCGGACGGTAGGTCATTGTTTTTCGCGGCGTTGGCCGAGGTTCATCCAGGGCTGGAACCAGATGAACGCAGTGGCTTCGTTATCGTGACTGCTGCGGCTGATGAAGGTTTGGTGGATATCCATGATCGTAAGCCGTTAGTGCTTACTCCTGAGCTTGCCCGAGAATGGATTGATCCAGGCATAACAACTGAACGGCTGGCAGAAATAGTCCAAACAGGCTGCCGGCATAGTACCGACTTTCAATGGTTCCCAGTGAGCAAACAGGTCGGGAATGTTCGCAATCAGGGGCCGGAGCTGATAAAACCGGTTTAACCGTTTTGGGTAAAGTCGGACAAAATACACATATCTGTAAATATGCAAGGTGATCGATTGAAAATAAAGGTTGGTAGGGTCCGCGATTACTTGGTTGCCACACTGGAAAATACCCAGGCTCACGCAAATGAAGCCCCTGAGCTCATGCATTTGATTGCTGAGATGGATGATATTTTTCACGATGAGATTTTCTCTATTCCGCTCTCACAAGAGCCGACAGCAAACTTGCTTATGATAAATGCATATACCATGCTTCTGGCTGGGATTAGAGAGGCCTTGTCTGGGCATGTTGTTTGCGTTTTTCCAATAGTTAGAGCTGCGTTAGAGTCTGCCTGTTACGCTTATCTCATAGCAAATGACGCTACCAAGGCTGATGTTTGGCTTGAAAGACATTCGTCGGATAATGCTGTAAAGAGGTGTCGGAATGTATTTACTGCTAAAAAAGCTGTGGATATTTTAAAGTGCAGTGATCCGGTGATGGCCGATTATGTCTGGGGGTATTACGAGGCCTCAATAGATTTTGGTGCGCACCCTAACACCAAGTCTGTGATTGGTCATCTGTCTGACTCCGGGTCGGTTGGAGAAGGTTTGCATGGGTTTGAGCTTACTAGCGTGTACGGAGAAAATAGCTGGCAAGTCAACCACGCCTTGTTTGTCTGCGTTGAGGCAGGGCAGGCCATCGCGTATTTAATAGCGGCCTCAATCGCAAATCACCCTTTGATTCACGAGCGTAGTACAGTATTCCAAGGCTGGGTAGATGCCAAAAATCGGATGGTTGAGGAGCTAACTGGTGAAGCTTGCGATCGCAGTACGCCAGTCTATTCTTCCGTTAGCCCGCCGCTTTGACTACATCGAAGAGGTTGCTATGCTGAATATAAGTGAGAATGCATTCAGGGATTATATATTCAATAACCATAGAGAAGATTTTTCCTCTTTGATTGCAGGGCGGAGGGAGCCGGTGGAGTGGTACGGCGAAGAATTTCCACCGCTTCATTTCTTGCTACGCCGAAAGGTTGAACGTGCCATAAATGAAATTCTGGATCAGCTGGAAGAATTGGTCTTAACGGCTAAGGAGCTACGGCTTGAAAAAAATGGTCCTCATCCGACTCGCGTGGATCTTTTTGGGTGCTCAGAGTCTACGGGCATCACTATCATCGAGTTGAAAAAGTCGCAGCAAACCGAACGCCAAGCTTTTACTGAACTCTTAGCCTATGCAAATCACTTCTGCTCGATATTTCCTGGAGTTAACGAGACGGCAATCACCACTGTGTTGGTTGCGCCGATGGAGACCAGAACGGTAAAGGATGCATACGTTCAAGAGCTATTGCTGAATAAGAAGAACATTGTATCTCTTATTCCTTCTTGTCAGGATGGGCGCTATTGTCTTAATGTATTTTACCCTGATGAGAATTACTACAAATGGTTCGAGAATAACGTATTCAATGATCACTCCATGACCTGTGTGACCATGTCGTTTCCGCTGATTAAAGGCTGGATAGACTCTGAATATAGCGAGCCTCCGCAGTACGCAAAAGATGCGCTGAATCAAATAAGCAACTCTATTGCGCAGGTTTTAGAGTCCAAAGGGTTCCATTCTATAGTTTATGCCTCTCAGAAGTGGAGCGAGATCGCGGGTCTATTCCCCTATCCTAATATGATTGTTGTGGCGGCAATGAATCCATTTTCTTCGGTGAGAACGTATGCTGAGGATGATGAGATAGGGGGAAGATCTGCACCCGGGAGGCTGACTGAAGTTCAGTTAATTTATAACCAGCTAACCAAAGACGGTCAGCGCTTTAACTGGCTTGAGACGATGGAAAGTGACTTTACCGGTCGTTTGATTCGAGCCGTCCGCGATCAGCTGGAGTTCTGCCTTCTGAATGATTCGCGATCAATACATGTCGAAACTGGACTGCCGGATTGGTATGGGTTCAAGACGAGTATGGTGGATGCGGTATTTACACACAATTTGGAGGCGCATACTACTGGGCTCTTGAGGGAAGTGTATACTGAATATGTTTGTTATCTATATGAAACTGGCCAACAAGAAGTGATGTTTGGTTATCAGATGTTAACTCCGTTTCTCGCAGTGTGGGAGATTTGTCGTGGCTTCGGTTACGAATCGGAGTAATAGCATTCAGGGAAAAAGGCCACCGATTGGTGGCCCTTTTTTCATGTAGCTATAAGCTGTCTAGCAAGAGCCATTTCAACAGAGTCCCCATCCTGGTTCAGTGAGTCGAGCCCGGATTCCGGTACATCGCCCGAAGTGCTCTGCGCCACCGCGATCTTCTTGGCCATCAGTTGCAGGCAGGTAATCTGCGAGCTGCCGGCGTAGCCGAAGAAAATCACGCGGACCGGATGTTTCTGCCCAATCCTCCACGACCGCCGCGCGGCTTGCTGTAGGGTGTACACGTTGTACCCCGTCTGCAGGAACGCGATGGTTGGGAAGTCCAGCAGGTCCAGCCCGGTCTTGACCAGCTCCGGGTTGGTGAGCAGCACGTCGATACCGCGGTCGACCTGGTCGAGGATCCAGTCCTCGCGCCGAGCCGTTTCAACCGTGGCCCGCAGTACCGCAACGCGCAGACCGGCCTGCTCGAGGACCTTCTTCAGCCTGGACGTGGTATCGCGCGTCCCGCTGTAGACGGTGTATGCAAGGACCTTGCGGCCTTTCGCTTTCTCCTCGAGGCATAGGTTCAGCAGCGCCTGCTCCTTGGGCATCAGTTCATCGTCGCCGAAGAGCGCCGGCACAAAGGCTAGCGTGTCTCGGGTGCGAGGATGTTTGACCATCTCCGATCGGAAGCAGCAATCCGGCCAGGCCAACAGCACATTGAGCACCACTCCCAGAAGGGTGGTGTCTCTCCGGGCCAGAGCCTGGCGGAGTTCAGCTGTCAACGTGGCCGCCAAGCGCAGGTAGGCCGAGGCCTGCTCCGGCGCCATGGGCACGTCGATGAATTCCTCCTGGTAGCTGGGCAGCACATTGCCGCCGATATCCTTGAGTTTCAGGAACACGGTGAATGGCAGCACGAACCGGTGGATGCCTTTAGGGCCGAAGCCTGGGGCCTTCACGGTGCGTACCGACAGCTTCTTGCCCTTGGCGGTCTTGTGCGAATCGCCATCGCGCTCGGTGTAGATGTCCTTGAGCACGCCGTGATCGCGCATGAACGACATGGCTGCAGGCGCCATGCTGCCGCGTGCGTTGGGTCGGTAGCCGTCCTCGATCATGCGCTGGGTGAGGATGCGGAACAGGAGGTAGAACAGGTCGTCGGCGTAGCCCCCCATCAAGGTCCCGGTGAGGAGCAAGGTTTTACGCGCCTTCGCGGCCAACACTCCCATGGCCTGGCCTTGGGCCGAGCCGCTGTTCTTGTACTCATGCCCCTCGTCGACAACCAGCAGGTCGAAGAAGCCATCGGGTAAGTAGCGCTTGATGAACTCTGTCGGCTGGTAGCCGCCTTCGCCGAATCCGAACTCGATGTTGGCCATCGCCCGCTCCATGCGTTTGGCCTGGCGGTCGCTGAAGACGAAGTTGCCTTTCGCGTCCATCAAGTTGATGAACTCTGAGACGTTGTCCACCAGCATCGAGGCCAGAAAGTCCTCGCCGAAGTCGTTCAGCAGCCGGTCCGCCCGGACCGGGCCGATCGTCGGTATCCGGCACATCGACTTCAGGATCGTCGAGCGTCGGTCCCCACCATCGGCTTTGCCTGGGCGCATAAGCGTCCAGAGGGCAGCGTTGCAGGCCGTGCAGTTGCGACGGCGATCACCGCGCTCGAATTCGTCCACGGTGACCAGGTTGCCCTCCAGGTCCTCGAGGACCTGGCCACAATCTGGACATGCTGCCAGCAGCTGGCCACCTGCAGTACGCCGTTTCCAGCAGGCGAGTCGCCAGTGGAAACCCATCCGCATCCTGACTCGGCCGAGAATGAAGAACTCCGGCCGGCCGTCGTAGGTTTGCCCCGACTGGTCACGCAGCTTGAGCAGCTTGACCAGCGTGTCCGGGCCGTTGAGTACCCAGACGCGGGCGTCTGGCGTGGTTTCCAGGATCTCACGTCGCCACTTGTAGACCAGGTGGGGCGGTGAGATGACGAGTGTCCGACGGTAGCCTGATGCATGCATCACTGCAGCGACAGCGATGGCCATCATCGTCTTCCCGGTACCCATCTCGGCGTTGATGATCGCGGCTTGCTCGTTGCGATCGAGCAGTAGCGCCGCAATAGCTTGGACAACCTCAGCTTGCGCCACGAATGGCGTTCGCTTGAGGTTCGCCATCACGGCCTGCCGCTGTTCGTTAATGCTGCCGGTGTAGACCGGAGGGTTGGAGCGGTTGAGAGATTCCAAGAGCTCGTCGCCGAACTCGTCGATGAAATCGGTCAGGTTGATATTCAGGGGGGAGTTGGCCGAGGCGGCCGCCTGGGTCAGTGCGTTCATGTGCATCTCCTGCAGGGAAAACAGGGCATGCACAAACCCAGACGGGTATGGACATACCCTGTGGGTTGGTGTGGGGTGGGGAGCTGTTGTGGCGCTGGTCAGTAGTCGCTGGGAAGTAGCAGGGTAGTGGAGCTGCGGTCGGCTTCGGTGATGATCCAGAGCCTGGACTCGTCGCCGGCGTCGATGTCGTAGCTTGAGAACAAACGGTCTCCATGGGTAAGCGCGAGCTGATTGGAGGATCGATCGTCATCGCATAGCTCACCCCAGTCGCCAGCAAGATGGCGTTTCAGCGCGGGAGTAGGGTTGAGCTGCCCGGTTTCGACCAGATGGCTGACAGCAGCGGTCATCATGATCTGCCCCGGGTTGAACAGCGGCGTTGCAACTGACTGGTCGGTTGCAGGCGTTTCGTCGTTGCTCGCCGGTGAGGAACTGATGATCAGCACCTGGCCGTGGTTCACCGAGGAAGGTGTCATTTCCCAGGCGCGGATGATCGGAATGAACCGGTCGGTGAGGATCCTGACTTCTGAGACGTTACCCTTCTCGTCCTCAGTGAATTCGGTCTTGCGCACCTTGTCCTTGTAGGTATCACCCTTCACGACCAAGGTCCGCCCCGACTTCGAACGTACAACACCGGAGATTGCGCCGGCGGCCAGGGCCAGTGCGAGGTGCCAGCGTGAAAGCTCGCGGACAGGGGCTCGGGGTTGAAGCCCGGTTTTCCCGAAGTGCAAGTTGAAGTCTGGCCAGAGGCCCCGCAACCGCAGGATCTCGGAGGCGAATTGCTCCGGCTCCAGGGTAATGCGGTAGAAGTGCTCCAGCTCGCTAGCAGCTGACGGGACGAGGTACGGCTCCCATGTCCAGTTGGCTGGGATCTCCTCAGCTTGCTCCTGGCCGGCGCCGATCGCCTGCAGGCGAGACCTCACCTGGTTGGTGGAAACCCGGGCCAGGTCCTGCCGACGTACACGGATGCCGAAGATCACCACCTGTTTGAAGGTGGGGTCTGCAGCACCGTATACACGCATTTCGGTGAAGTGGTTGCTCAGCCATCCAGTGAACTCGTCGTCCAGCACGTAGTGAGGAACGATGAGCACCATGACGCCGCCGTACTGCAGAAGCGGGAGGCAGCGTTGATAAAAAGCTTTCTCCAAGCGCCGGCGGCCGCTGCCTTGGTACTGGGATGCACCGGAGTGATCCGCGACGAGGTCACCGTAGGGTGGGTTGAGCCAGAGCAAGCCGAACGACTGGCGGCTGATCAAGGTGTCGAAGAGGTCGCTGTGCAGCACCCGATCGAGCAGGCCACGCGCGTGATCCGCGCGTTCGCGATCGTACTCGACGGCGAATGCTTGGACCTGGTCGCGGCCCAGGAGGTGAGCTGCTTCAGCAAGGGCAACACCCTCGCCGGCGCAGGGGTCGCAGATCCTCATCCTGCCCGAGGTGGCGGGAGTGAGCGCCTGCAGCGTGCGTTCGAGCGTGATCTCATCGGTGGGGTAGTAGCCGTTGCGGGCAAAGTTGCGCGCCAGGCGCGGAAACATAAGGGCCATAAGCGTTCCTTGAGTCATAGGTGAGCCCAGGCCTACGCCTGAGCTTCGATAGTGAGTTCGCCGCGACGGATCAGCTCTCCGAGGGAGGGCTCGAGCACGTCGAGCTGAAGAGCGAGCCGCCAGGCGCAGACGTTGCCGATCGCCCCGGGTAGGGCAGTCAGCATGCGGTGCTGGGTGAGGACTTCCATCACGGGCTCGTGCCAGTGGGGGAGAAGGGGAAGCGGGCAGGTCTCGATCACCAGTGGCCAAAGCCGTTGGTGAGGGGCTTCATTGCGCTCCAGGAGGGCAAAAGCGAAGTGATTGGCTTGGTCGGGCACCGAAGCGCGCCGATCGAACAGCCAGAGGTGCAACATGCTGCCGAATAGGGTGCCGCGGAATTGCCGTGTGGTGCGCTTTTCCAGTAGGTCATGGTTAGGGAAAACGGGAATGCTCCGCCCGTCGACGAGAATGTGGAACTGCTCGATGCCATTCTCTTCTCGGCCAAGTGTGAGCCTGGCCAGAAACTCCTGCAGTGCGGTGTCACGACCCCAGGCCGACATGAACACCAGGTTGCGTTGCTCGTCGCACACACAGGCGTCGACGTACAGGTCCGGGCATTCTTCGATCTGGAACAAGGGGGATGGGTGCATGATGGCCTCCGTAGTGGAGGCGTCCGTCCCAGAGGGCGGAAGCCCCCCGGGGTGGTCTGGTGGTTAGTTGAAGGTCCTGGTGTCTGGATCGAACACCACGGGTTTCTCATTGTGCAGTGGCCCGTGACCAGCAAGGAAAATCTGGATGCGATACTGGTCACGCAGGCGGATAGCGGCCTCCGCCTGGTCCAGTGTGAGCTCCAACTCCTCGATGAACAGGTCGACGAGCTCCTCGTCAGTCGACACCTCGTTGTTGGACAGCTGGTCCTCGATGTTCGCGAGGGTTTGTTTGCTCAAGTTGCTGAAGATGGCGTTCATGGTGGTGCTCCAGGTAGAGAATGGAGCCCCCCGAGGAGGCCCCTCAGGGTGCGTGGTTCAGGTTGACCACGGCAGTGGTGTGGCAGGGCGCTTTAAAGCGAGGCCCTGGTCCAGGTTTGAGTTTTGAAGTCCATGGTGAAACCGAGCTGGTCCAGTCGGGTGCATTGGGCGCGAAGCCGTTGTCGGTCAACGGTAGTGTCGAGCCTCACGGTTTCGCCCAGTGGCCACACCGTGCCAAACAGCTCGGCATCGATGTCGTTCGTGCTTGGTGGTGCCGTTGGACTCATCCCGAAGGGCTCATCCGAGGCGAAGGCATCAGTTTGGGGCCGTCGCGCCGGTGTATTTGGAGTCCGACGTGGCGGTATCGGTGTGGATGGTGGCCCGTCCTCTTCAAGAGGGTCAGGGACGTTTGTTGGCAGGTGTTCTTCGTCCTCGCGACTGAGACCTGTGACATCCTCCAGGGTCATGCCCTCAAGTTCAGCCCTGATCTCAACAACGAGTCGACCGCCGTGCGAGTAGTACGAAGGTCGAATCTGCTTGATTGCGAAGTCACCTCGGTATTTACCCTCCTGGTACTGATCCAGGAGAGCATCCTTGATGGTGAACTCACCGATCGAGGTACTGAGGCGGCCGACGTTGAAGAGCCCGAGTCGACCGGAGATGGTGCGGATGGCCAACTGGCCGGTGATGGAGATCATGTGCGCTCCCCGTAAGGCATGGGGAACACCAGCGGGTGCTCCCCGCGAGGTGGAAGGTGATCAGTAGTCGAACAGAGGCAGACCGTAGAGAACGTTGCTGTTGGGGTCGATGACCAGGAACCTCACTTCAGCCTGAGCGGCAAGGGTGAGCACTTGGATGGTCTCCTCGCTGAAACCCTCGGCGGCTTGCAGAGCTTGAAGTGTCGACAGGTCGTACCCCCAGTGCTGTCCCAGATGTTGGTCGGTCCAGGGCGTACTGAGAAGTTTGAAGCCGATGGCGTCACTGTCGGGCAGGGTGAAGCACTCGAAATGAAGCAGAGCTGTATCAGCAGTTTCTACGAGTGCCTGCAGCTCCTCCCAGTCCTCCTCGGGCAAGTGTGCCGAGGCGATCTCGAACGCTTGGCTGTAGCAAGGATGAGGTACAGGGTGATCGCCGGTAGCGATGTGGAATGGGTTGGGTGATTGTGCCATGTGGCGTGCTCCTGGTTGAGAGAAGCCACCCCAGAGGGTGACCCCTCTGGGTGAGTAAAAATGGCTGTGTCAGGCGGGGTCTGCAGTGTGCTGCAGCTGGATCTGGATGTAGGATGGCTCGTCCTCGGGGGTCACGATTTGCAACATGAGGGCGACCCAGTCACGGTCGCGGCCGGTGTGGCGCTTCGTGTACACACCGAAGGACAGAGCACTGGCCTGAGGCTGCTGCTTGAGCTCTTGCCACGCCGCCTGGACGACAGTGGCGAGGCGTTGGCTCATCTCGGCCACCCGCATGGGGTTTTCGAGATAGACCGCCCGCATCCAAGCCGGGTTGTCCAAGACTACAGGAAGGGTGAGGTATGCCTCGGATGAGGCGGGGGAAAACGACATATGAGGTCTCCAAATAAAGCGAGGCCTCGTCCGCGAGGATGAGATCCCCGCAGGTAGGTAATGTAGAAGGCACTCCATCACTGGGTGATGCGATCGCGCTGCCGAGTGCTCGGCGATCTTGGGTGGGTTGGCGCAACGCGCTGGAGCCTTAAACCCTGGCTCCGGGAGGCACTGTCAACGACAGTGAACCAATACGGAATTCGTTTCCCGGACTGTAGGCTGAGGCCTCACAGTTGCCAGGTGTCTGCTTTGAAAGTCCCCCCGAAGGGATACCCTTCGGGGTGGAGGACTGGTGATACAGGGTGGGTCAGATCATGTCTTCGTAGATCTCTTCCCAGAGGTTGGAACTAGCTTCCTGTACAGCGCGGTAGTGCTCATCATCGAGCTGGAAGCCTTGCCGTTCTGCCTCACGTTTGAACAACTGGTCGTGAGGAAAGGTGAGAGCTGCATACTGATCGCGCAGCGTAGTGAGCAGGCTCATCTCGTACAGTTCGAAGTGTTGGCCACAGCGATCCAGGGCGAGGTTCGAGCTAGCTTTGATTGAGTCCGCGAACCGCCGCTCAAGCACGTCTACGCGGATGAAGGCCCCGGCAACTCGTTTCTCGAAGGGATTGGTGATGAACATGACGCCATTGAAGACTTGGGTGGCTTCAGACATGGTGATTCTCCGATGAGGGGGTCACCAACCCGCTCGGGTGATGTACCCGATAAGGTTTATAAGAGCGCAGCCGAAGGATGTCTGGTTGTTACAGCACGATGGCATACGTCGCATCGATTGGTACGTAGAGGAGTTCGAAATTTCGCTCGAAGTTCAGCGGAGGCATGATGTCTCTCCATTGAGGATCATCAGCCAGATCGGGTGATGTTCCCGATACGGTTAAGTGAAATGCTACAGATCATTCGGATCCATAAGACCCTGTATGACCCTGATAAGGCATGTATTAACCCGAAGATCCTTGGGAGTTATCTCGCCTCGGGCATAGGCCATGTCAGCTAGATGGTATTCACGGCCGCTGAGTTGCGCATAGACATCAACAAGACGATATCTGTCATTTGACAGTTCATCATCCGTGATTGACCAGGATGAGGCGAAGTGAGGAAGCAGCTTGGCGTAATCGCACCACTGCATGTTCGTGTAGTCTGGGATTCGCACCCCGTTATCATCGATCTCACAGCCCAGATGCGCGAATGAGGTCGAGTAGTACAGCCTAGGTTTCTGACCCTGGTTACGCAGCTCCTGAATATCTGAGCGCGCGGTAGCGAAGTCAGGGAAGCACTGCTGAATATCTCCAGCGACAGTGATGCAGTAGGGCATGGCGAAGTCCTTTGTGAGGAAAACGCCTCCCGAAGGGGATCGTCGTCCCCTATTGGGTAGGAATCAGGTTAGTGATCAGTGGGGGAGCGCAGTCGGGACTGTGCTGGCTTTGCGGTTGAGCACGTTAATCGCGAAACCGCTCAGCCCAATGAAAGCGCAGGCACCGAAAACAATGTCGCCGAGGATTACAGCGGCGACCAGGATTAGAAGGTTCAACGCGAACAGGATTTTCATGACTGCCTCCTTGGCAGAATATGAAGGCGCTGAAATCAGCGCCTTGATAGGGGTTATGCAGCCTGGTTGGCTTCCTTGGGAAGATCATTACCGAGGACAGGGTCGAGTTGCTCACCGAATTGGTCGGCGACTGGCTGTCCCTGATTCACGGGTTGCTCAGGTTGTTCCTGATTCAACGTTTGATCAACACCAGGTTGTCCCTGATTGTCAGTGGGCGGGGTGGCATTTTTCGGCTTCGCTTCGTAAACCAGCTTGCCGTCAACTTTGATCCAGCCGATGAAGAGCAGACGGCCTTTGAGGCTTGCGCCGGCCTGGCCCTTCTTGTCGCCTTTATCATAGGTGAAAGCGTCAGCCCAGATGTCGCCGATTCGGAAGGAGACGAGCACCTTCTTTTTGGCTTCAACGGCCTGCTGGCAGCGTTTAACCAGCGATTCTGCCTCAGCACCGACAACGTTGCAGTCGATGTAGGAATACTCGGCTTTATCAGTCGCGCCGTGCAAAGCTGCAACGGTGACACAGGTGAAGGGCTTGCCCTTGCGGGGGCTTACTTCACGGATACGGTTGAGGTAGCCGATGCCAGTGGTGTGCAGGTCGAAGAATTTGGCTTCGTTGGATTGGTTGCTCATGGTGATTCTCCAGTTTCAATAGCGAAAGCGGAGAAACACTTCGCCCATGGGGGAAAGTATTCCCCGCGTGGGTTGGGATGTAGCAAGTTGGGTGGGCTTCCATCAATCTCTCGATTGATCAATCGCGCTTCCGGAAGCTTGGCGATTTTGGGGAGATCAACACCGCAGTGGGTGTAGCAGTCTTTCAGATCATGACTGCTCGGGCTTGGGTTACTGACGACGTCAGCAGCTCACGGTCACAAGGATGGAAACGGAGAAACACATTGTCAAGCCCTGAAAGAAAAAAACCCTCCAGGTGGAGGGTTAAGTAGGGAAAATCGATGATCAATGTGCTCGAAGAATCTTCTGGCACCGGCGTTTGATATTAGGCCAATCGGCCCAAACTGCCATGCCGACGCAGATGACGAGCAGGGCGGTGAACATGAGGATGCCGAATGTGGTTTGGCTCATGTCATTCCTCCGGGGTGAGGTAAATGCCTGTGATCCAGATTACAACACCTACCACGAGGGCGAAAGCGGTCAGGAGACGGCTAGTGCTGAGGAAGATACCTACGAGGGCGGCGGCAACGGCCGTCGTTCCGATCTTGCGAAGGTCGTCTGCCACAGCGGCACGTTTTTTTGAAACCATGGCGTTCCTTTGATCGCCAGGCCCTCACCTTGCCAGGTGGGGTGCCTGGCACTGGGTGAGGTTGGAGGGAGTTAGATCGCAACTGGAGCTATGAGGTCGTTCAGCGGGCCCATACGCAGCTCTGATGCTTTGGGTTTGCTCGGCTTGCGCTGACGGGTACGGCGCTTGGTCGGTGGTACCGCTTTGGTGTTGTTTTCGAACCACTGGTTCAGATCAACACCGCGGCGTGCGAGGGTTGGAATGCGGCAAAGCTCATCCCAGTCGCTGCGGGTGGGTGCTATGTTCGCGAGTTGTACAACAGGCCGAACATGTGCTGGGACTACTGGGGCTGGACGTTTCATGGCGCGCAGGAACTCACGGGTGAGGGTGCCGAGCGCGTAGCCAAAACGGAAGCCGATGGAGGGTGCGGACATTGCGGTCATGGTGTTTCTCCTGCGGTTAAAAAATGCGGAGAAAACACTGTCCCTAACGGGGAAATGTATTCCCCGCTGGGTTTGCGGAAGGAGCTTCTATCGACGGAGGTCGACCGGTCGTGCTACCAGAAGCTAAACGACCTTGGGCTGGTGGATCACACAGACTTCGTGCTGCAGCATTACGGATCCGAGCTGCATGGGGCATGTTGCTGACGACGTCAGCAGATCACGGCTTAATAATCGGAGCGGGGAAGGGTTGTGTCAAGCGGAGGGGGAAAGGGGGGAGAGATGGAGGGAGAAGTCCGGCTGGATCAGCCCTTGAAAGGTGACCCAGCCGTGGTTGAAAAAAAAAGTTGAAGGAGCCACCTGTGTCGGAATCGTCGATCCCTGGGCATTGATCGTTTCGACTCTCATCACCTGGCCATTCTCGTGGCTTTGGCCAGCAAACATGAGGCACGCATCCGCGCACAAAAGGAGCCCGGCTTATCGCCGGCGGGCCACCGGCAAAGGAGAGAGTACCCATTGGGTAGCCTCATGGACCTTCGACAAGTCCATCAGGCTACCCAAGGGGAAGGAAAGAGGAGGGGCCACATTACCAATGTGGCCCTTGGATCAAAGAAGCACCGAACCTCTTGAAACTCTATGTGCCTGTGAACTCGATCATCACGAGTTAGACGGCTGCGCGACTAGAGAGAGCAGGGAGACACAGGGAGAGCTTTCAACCAGATCCGCACGCCCTTCCCGGAGCTATAGCGTGCTTACGGTTTGGTGTTGAGGCGAACCACAACACCTGGGCGCTACTGATGACCGTCAGTAGCCAGCGGGGTTGAACCAAAACTGATGTCATTATGGGTTGTACCATGGCCGGGATGCAAGGCTCGTAGGCTTTTTCGCGAGGCGTCAACTGTCAATAGACCGCAACGACTGCCCCCTCTGGGACGGGCGCTGGAACGGCTATGGCCATGTTACCCACCTTCGGTGAGAACAACTGGCCAGACCTCTTCACACCAACGGTGGCGGACTCAGTGCGCTCGGTCAGTGCAGCCGGCAGGCCGGCAGGAACCGTTCCCGCGATGTAGGTGTAGGACACACCACTCACGATGTATGTGGCGATCCCGCTTTGCTTGGTGTACCAGCTTGGAAGGTTCAGGGATGAGTCCGTCGGTGCTCCAGTGAACCCAGGGTTGGTCCGGGCATACTCTGCTGCGGCCGAGCGGTAGATCAACATACTCCGGCTGAGGGCATCGATCGTGGCCTGCTCAGTCACGGCCTCATCGGTGTGCTGCACCTGAGTGAAGATGCCTCCTGCCACGATCAGCAGGGTCATAGCGATCCAGTAGATGTACATGAGGAAATCCTGGGGGATGAGCGTTGTGGACTATAGTCCGCTGACGATTATAGTCAACAACCCGAAAATTCTGACCTTTGATCTCGTGATCTCGGGTTGGACTTTTGGAATTACAACCAGACTCTTCGAAAAAGCACAATCATGCATTCGGCATGGTGCTGGCCGAGCTGCGCACTGCTCGGGGCATCTCGCAAGAAAAGCTGAGCTTCGAAGCTGGTGTAGATAGGTCGTACATCAGTCTGCTTGAGCGTGGCCACAAATCTCCAACCCTGGATACCGTTTTCAACCTTTGCTGCGCATTGGAAATCCAATTCGACCAGCTGGCCAGGCTGCTGCAGGCCAAACTGGAAGAGTTGAATGACCCAGGACATGACGCTCGCTGAAGGCCTGACCCTTTATCGACAGAAAGTCTCCGTACTAAAGAAAGGCTTTGTACAAGAGAGTTACCGTATCTCAAGTCTGCTTAAGTCGAAGTATGCCGACAAGAACATGCGTGATTTTCGAAGCCCTGATATCGCTAGTCTCCGCGACGAGCGTCTCTTGCAGACCAACCCTAAAACGGGTTTACCCATATCACCATCTACGGTGCGCCTGGAAATGTCGCTGCTGTCGAACGTGTTCGACATTGGCCGGATCGAGTGGGGGGTGTGCGAGTCGAACCCGGTCTCGAACGTACGCAAACCGAAAGCAGCACCTGGCCGAGATCGGCGACTAACTGCCCGCGAGGAGCGCCAGATCATGCGTTATTGCCATGCGCATCCCACACCAGACCTCTATGTCCTGGTTGTGCTGGCGATCGAGACAGCTATGCGCCAGGGGGAACTGTTGAAGCTTGAGTGGGAGCACATCAGCCTACAGCGGCGAATTGCGCACCTCCCCGATACCAAGAACGGATCGAAGAGGGATGTGCCCCTGAGCCTCAAAGCTCGTGATGCGTTGATCCAGCTCGGGGCACGGACGAAGGGCAAGGTGTTTGGCTATACCGCTAATGGGTTGAAGTCGGCCTGGCGCATCATGCTGCAACGGCTGGACATCAAGGACCTTCATTTCCACGACCTCCGGCATGAAGCCTGCTCGCGCCTCTTCGAGCTCGGCACACTCGACATTATGGAAATTGCTGCGATCAGTGGTCACAAGAGCCTGGCGATGTTGAAGAGGTACACCCACTTGAAAGCGTCCCGATTGGTGAAAAAGCTTGAGGGGAACAAGCACCGTGGCCAGCAGGTGATCATCAATCACCTGGTGCCGTATCCTGCTGTCGTTTCGGAAACACCCAGCGGCGTCACCGTGCGGGTGCTCGACTTCGATGGTGTACAAGGCGCTGGGGGTACTGCAGAGTTGGCAAAGCGAGTGGCGGAAGATGCGCTGCTACGTCATCTGATGGTGTCGTTAAGGGACAAGGAGCCTATTCCAGCTCCTGATCAGTATCTGGAGCAGGTTAACGAGGGCGAAATAATCATGCTCGACCCGTTGAGCCAGAATTGCCCCTCAGATGGGGCTCACACTTTTTTGCGGTGATTAGGTGATGTCTTGAGATTGCCCAGGCCTTGTGGATTGGGCATCTTGGGGCAATCCTATTGCCAATCCGGGGTGTGGAAATCGGGCGGTTCTGCAGATGGTGTAGGTTCTGGCTTTATGACTGGGATAACCGGGCAGTACGTGAATAGATTTACCGGTGGATATAGCTGCCCGACGGGACTGGTTCCAAACCTGATCGGAGGTGTCCAGATAGGTGGCTGTAATCCATGCCTAACTTACTCTTGCAGCAAGCCTTAACAGGTTTGCCAATCCGGTGCTTGGAAAGCAGTGTCGGCAAGGTTTGGGGGAGCATATACAGGAGTTGGGTCAATGACCGAATCAGGATGTGGTATTGCCAACCCCCAAACAGGTGCATGTAGTTGTCCGTTGGGATTTTCCTCAAACCTCACAGGTTTCAGTTACGCAGGTGCAACTCCATACTATTGGTATCACGTTTGCCAAAAGTAACCATCTTGCCAATCCGGGGTGTGGGCTGGCAGTGGTGATAGAAAACTTAAACATGAAGTTAGTCCAGCAAACACCTGGTATGCCGCCAACCAAGTTTGCGGTTCCAAGGGTGAGAAATGGCATTTGGCAAGCCTGTCGGAAATGCACATTTTGAGATCAATGGGGCTCAATAATGGAGTCTATTACTGGACTAGTGAATGGGGCTCGGCAGCGGCCTTCACTTTCCGCCTCAGTGACGCAGCCTTAGATATAGCTTCAGGTGGAGCAGCAGTTCCATTCTTTTGTGTCCAATAGGTTTGCCAATCCGGGGTGTGGACAGCCGCCGGCTCGGGCGAGCTTGGCGGATGGCAAATCGGCATTAACGGCAATACTGGGTACAGCGGCACCGGTAGCGTAACGGGTAGTCTGTTTTCTGGAACCATCAAGTGTCGGTCCAATGTATGCGGTGGTTTCGGATACGTGTTCTGTGGCAGTAGCGTCAGCTGTGCTGTGGCGAATGCAGGGGTCCTTACCCATTACAATTTCTATGGGTACACGGTTGGGGTTAAAGACCTACCAATAACCTCATCGATAAGGGAGTGGTGAGATGAATAGTTTGGATTTTCTCGTTTTCATCAAGGCCACTATTTCCAGCTTGAGCTCACAGCATGCTCTTCTTGAGCAGTTGGCGACCAAAGAACACTCTGAGGCTGTTGCAGAGTCTGCTAAAGCATTAGGGAATCTCCGAACAAGCCTTCAGTTATGCGAGAATCCCCGCAACACCTGATCCGAGCCGCCCATGAGCCAGATGAGC
>NZ_JBIGLU010000058.1:0-19886 GCF_043658375.1 Pseudomonas sp. PsB
GCTCATCTGGCTCATGGGCGGCTCGGATCAGGTGTTGCGGGGATTCTCGCATAACTGAAGGCTTGTTCGGAGATTCCTTAGGTCTATTCGTTTCCCCGATCGCGTAACCCGACGCCTGAGCAGATCGACCTCAAGGTCGAGGAGTTTGAGTATTGTTTGGTTGGGAGCATTATTGCCGCGGCGAAGCAACGTACGGATCCTGGCTAGCAATTCGGAGAAGGCAAACGGCTTGATGAGATAATCATCAGCGCCCAACTCCAATCCCTTTACTCGATCCTGAACCCCGTCTCGGGCGGTGAGAAAGAGCACGGGAACCTCATTACCAGCAGCGCGGACTTTCTGTAAAACCTGCCACCCATCCAGGCCAGGCATCATCACGTCTAAGATGAGCAAGTCGTATGTGGTATGAAGCGCGTGCTGAGCAGCATCGGTCCCGTTTTCAACTCTATCGACTGTGAAGCCTGCCTCTGAAAGCCCCTGCTGTAGGTAGGTGCCTGTTTTCGGCTCGTCTTCAGCAACAAGAAGCTTCATGAAAGTATTCCCTCCGGCATTTGGAGCAGTGTGCCGATTGTCAGGGCGTGCAGCCATTACCTTACAGAAACGTAATGCTCGCATCATCTGTCTGACAGCTTGTAGCGTTAACGTCTACCTCAGCAGTTGCTCCCACACTCTGCTTTTTGGCCTTTTCATGCTCCTTTGGCCTATCGGCGCCTAGATGGCGCCTTTTTTTTGCCGGTAGGAAACGACGCCTTAACTGCAGGAGCGAACAGGCAGAACACGGACAATTAGCGATTCGCCTGCTCACGCGGTTGGGGCATGTGTGATCTGACAAATCGTAAGATTCAGACGCAAGCATGCGTGGCATGCTAATTGCTGAAGCGGAACTCCGATGACCCAGCAAAAACATTTTGGGCCATCAAGCCTGGAATTAAGGCCACTGGGATGCCTGCGTGGGGAAGAAGCATGGCTGACCCGTACACTGGGCAATGGTGGCTTTTCTGCAAAAAGCTTCCTGGGCTAGATGAGGGAGCGTATGAGCACTCGTTGCCTCTAGCGGTGGTAACCAACATGGTGGTCTGGAGACCCCAGCTGGGCATGGTGAGCAACACGGCGAGATGGCCTCGGGCGACCACCATCAGGGCGACAGTGGCGGCTCGGATCACCACGGCTCTAGCAGCTCGGGTGGAGCACCCGGCCAACCAGGCTCCGGGCATCATGGTGGTAAAGAAAGCGATGACCATCATGCGTCAGACCAGCCACAGACGGCGGAGGAAAGCACTGACAATGACCGTGCCGATGCGGAAGGCAAATCCTCTGCAAATAACCATGTGCACGCAGACGGGAAGCAACACGAGCACTAACATCCGATATGTGTGTGCCTAGTCGGTTCTGACTAGGCTCTTTGAAAGGCGCCTCAGCAAAAGCATAAGGGTCGGCTCTAGGCCATCCTGGTCGACGCAACGGTACCGGAGGCCTCTGCAATTGCTTTCTAAAAGTTAGGCCGCAAGGCTAGTTGCCCATATGGTTCAGCGGCTTTCGCTCCGGCCGTTCTCTAATGGATGCTCCCAGTCCTGGCGACAGGGAGCCCCCCATTTCCCACTCAATCATCTCGCACAGACTAGCGAAGCCGTACAGGCAATCTGACTGCCACATCGCCACCAACTGCGCCCGCAGAGCCCCGGTGCGGTTGGATTTACCTTACAACATTGTAATGAAGTTTTTCGAAACGGGCTCGGTAGGAGCGTGTCGTAATTCAGTGTCTGCTAACAGGCTGATGAGCCGTATCGGTCAGTAGGCACCGACGACATACAACTATCGAACCCTGGAGAACGCAATGACAAACTCAATGTTCGCTTCCTGTATCCAAGCTTGTTCGAACTGTGCCCTTGTGTGCGAAACGTGCGCCTCTGCTTGCCTGCGTGAGGATGACGTAAAAATGATGGCACGCTGCATCGAGCTTGACCGCGACTGCGCGGACATTTGTAGGTTGGCCGCCATACTGATGAGTCGCGAAAGTGATTACGCTAAAGAATTTTGTGCCCTTTGCGCCAAGATCTGCCGTGCATGCGGAGAGGAATGCGCGAAACATCAAGTGGATCACTGCCAAGAGTGTGCCAAAGCGTGCATGAAGTGCGCTGAAGAATGCGAGCGCATGGCTGCGTAACATTCGCGACTTGCTGCTCTGGCAAAGCTCGTCATCTCGTTGCCAGAGCAGCTTCGCCGGAATGACCTTATATCCCAGCATGTGCAGTTGAAGCTAAGCCAGCTGACTTGCTAGCAGAAAAGGCCTAGATATCCGCTGGCCGAGCTCACCCAAACCTGCACGCGGTCGCAACACCGTAACGCTTTTTCTCTTGCCGCAACGTAACAAATACTTCAGTGCTGGGGACTAGATCTATGGAGCATCAAGGGGAATATCTACGCCAAGGCGCCATGTCGTCCGATATGGGTATGGATGCGCATATGCAGATGATGGAGCGGCGCCACATCGCGACGCTTTGGTGCCACTTCGTCAATGTATTGCTCGGCTTTTGGGTGCTGAGTGCGCCCTTTATCTTCGGCTACATGAACGTAGCGCCGGGCGACCTCGACCTGCCACGCCTCGCAGCCGAGCGTGATCTACCCGAGGTCGCCACTCGCGCGCTGCTGATGACCTGGAACGACGTCATCAGCGGCGCGTTGATCGTGTTGTTCGCCATCCTCTCGCTCAAACGGATCAGCTGGGCGCAATGGGCCAACACGATCATGGGATTGTGGTTGATGTTCGCGCCGCTGCTGTTCTGGACTCCTTCCCCGGCGAGCTACGGCAATGCCTTGCTGGTCGGCGGGCTGGTAATTGCCTTTTCCACACTAGTACCAATGATGCCAGGCATGAGCATGTCCGGGATGATGCAGAAGGCCGCGGTTCCACCGGGCTGGGATTACAACCCTTCAACCTGGCTGCAACGCCTGCCAATAGCCATTCTCGCCGTGATTGGCATTCTGCTCGCACGTTATCTAACCGCTTATCAGCTTGGCCATACCTCGAATGCCTGGGACCCTTTCTTCGGCACCCAGCCCAACGGCACTGAAACCATCATCACGTCCGACATGTCGCGCGCCTGGCCGGTGTCCGATGCCGGGATCGGTGTGATGGCCTATATGATCGAGCTCCTCATGGCGGTGATGGGCGATGCCCGGCGCTGGCGGACCATGCCGTGGATGGTCGCCGCGTTCGGCGTGGTGGTAGTGCCCCTGGGCGTCGTGAGCATCTTCTTCATCATCGCCCAGCCGATCTTCATCGGTACGTGGTGCACGCTTTGCCTGGCTCAAGCCTTGGCCATGCTGGTGATGATGCCTTACGCGCTGGATGAACTGGTTGCCATGGGCCAGTTCCTCAAGGATGCGCGGCGCCGTGGCAAACCGTTTTGGAGAACTTTTTTCAAAGGCGATGCAATGGAAGGCGCCCGTGAGGACAATACGCCGGAGTTCGACGGCAGCCTTTCCTCGATGACTCTCAGAGGCCTTCGCGGAGTGAACCTTCCCTGGGGGCTCGCGCTGCTGTGCATTATAGGCGTCTGGCTGATGTCAACCCGCCTGATCTTCGGCACCGACGGCGCGATGGCCAACAGTGATCACCTGATGGGCTCGCTGCTGCTCACCGTCTCGGTCCTGGCGTGCGCCGAAGTGGCACGGCCGCTGCGTTTTCTGAACCTGCCAATCGGTGCCTGGCTACTGGCATCACCCGCCTTCCTCGACGGTGCAGGGTTCGCCGCGACCGTGGGTAGTCTGATCGCCGGCGCGCTGGTGATCGGCCTGAGTCTGCCGCGCGGACCGATCCATCATCGCTATGCCGGCTGGAACGCGCTGTTGCGATAGTCACCATCGCCTCTACAAAAAAGGAGTCCGCACATGACCGACCGCGAACAGACCGCCGTTATCTGTGGCGGGACCGCAGGCGTAGGCCGCGCGACGGCTCACGCGTTCGCCCAGGCCGGCTACCGCGTCGCCGTGATTGCGCGTGGGGAGCAGGGCCTGGCGGACACTCGCAACGAGCTGGAAGCGGCTGGGGCGAAAGTTCTGGCAATTGCCGCGGATGTCGCCGACCCCGAAGCTATCGATCAGGCGGCCGATCGGATCGAGGCGGAACTGGGGCCGATCGAGATCTGGGTCAACGCGGCGATGGCGACGGTGTTCGGCCCGGTGAACAAGATCAGCGCGGCGGAATTCAAACGTGTGACCGACGTGACCTATCTGGGCTTCGTGCATGGCACGCTGGCGGCGCTGCGGCATATGGAGTCTCGCAACCGCGGCACCATCGTCCAGGTGGGTTCGGCGCTGTCCTATCGCGCGATACTGCTGCAATCGGCCTACTGCGCCGCCAAGTTCGCCATTCGTGGGTTCACCGACTCGCTGCGCTGCGAACTGATCCATACCAACAGCCGGGTGCGGCTGACCATGGTGCAGCTGCCAGCGCACAACACGCCGCAGTTCGACTGGTCGCGCAACAAGATGCAAAAACGACCGCAGCCGGTCCCACCGATCCATACGCCTGCTGTGGCAGCGCGCGCGATTGTCCGCGCGGCAACCGATGCGCCGCGCGAATTGTGGATCGGACGCGCCTCTTTTCAGGCGATTATCGGCAACATGTTCATGCCCGGCCTACTCGACCGGATGATGGCCAAGCAGGCCTGGAGTGGGCAGATGACCGACTCGCCGGCCGGTGATGAACAGCCTGACAACCTGTTCCATCCCGTAGAGGGCCTGCACCGTCTCGAAGGGCGCTTCGGCGCGCAGGCCAAGGACAAAGCACTGGGCCTCAGTTCCGAATCCGTGGGCAAGCTGGCCACGGGCGCCTTGGCACTGGTAATGGTGATTTGTGTAGCGGCAGTAGTTGCCATTGCCCGCTAGCTAGCTGGGTGGCATCGACTGGACCATGCAGGCTGCAGCTACGTTAATCAGCAGAGCCGAGGCTCAGGGCGGCGTTTATCAAACCGACATGAGAAAAGGCCTGAGGTACGTTCCCTAAATGCTGGCCGCTTCGGGTGTCGAACTCCTCAGCGAACAGGCCGTGCTCACCCTTGCGTTGCAGCAGCTGTTCGAAAAGCTCCTTTGCCTCTCGAGGCCGGCCGGTTTGCACTAATGCCTCGACCAGCCAAAAGCTACAGATGAAGAAGGCGCCTTCTCGGCCCTCTAGCCCATCCGAAATTTCAGCAGGGTAGCGCCGTAGCGCGCCGCCGCCTTCGTCCAGTTGTTTGCGGATCATATCGACCGTATTGACGAAACGTTCATCGCCGCCTTCGACGAAGCCAACACGCGCTAATAACAGGAGGCTAGCATCCAGCCTATCGTCATCCAAGGCCCGGACGAAGTTGTTGCCGCCGGCGCTGACACCACGGCGCAGGACTAACTGACGTAGAGCCTCGGCCTGATTGACCCAACTTTCCTCATCTCCGTCTAGGTCATGGCGGCGCTTCAGCCATAGCGCACGCTGTAGACCAGCCCAGGCCATGACCTTGGAGTGCACATAGTGGCGCGGCGCGCTGCGCATCTCCCAAATGCTTTGGTCAGGCTCCTGCCAGTGCGCTGCAATGAAATCAGCAGCGGCGCGCATATGAGGCCAGTGCGCCCGCATCGCATCGTCGCCCATGCTATCGCAGATGCTCACGCACTCCAGCAACTCGCCATAAACATCCAGCTGAAACTGGCCATCAGCAGCGTTACCCACACGCACCGGCCGCGAGCCGCGATAGCCATCGACCCCTTCGATATTACGTTCTGGCGGTGGCGCAGCTCCGTTTACATCGTATAGCACGGCCAGCGGCGTCCCATGCTGCTCAATGGTTCGCTGCATCCACTGGGCCCAACGATGTGCCTGATCCCGACAACCGAGGCCGAAAAGAGCACCAAGTGTCAGCCCCGCATCTCGAAACCAGGTGTAGCGGTAATCCCAGTTCCGCTCCCCGCCCAGGTGTTCAGGTAGGGAAGTGGTTCCGGCGGCAACGACCGCTCCGCTGGGTGCGTAAATCAATAGCTTAAGGCTAATCGCGCTGCGTACCACGGCGCCTCTATATGCTGCGGGGCACTCCAGCGCTGCGCACCAATCGCGCCACGCAACCAGGGTCGCCTCAATCCGCGCGGGTACGGATTCAATCGACACAGGAACGGGTGGGGCATCTTGCTCTAAGGAAACGCTCAGAGAAACTCCCGCACGCCCTCCTGCATCTACTGAGATCGCTCCCTTCCAGCCTTCGCCGTCCGGATACAGTGCGCAGTCCGCTTGAAGCAACAGCTGTTGACCCATATAAGAATAGGTTAACCCTTCGGCTGAAATGCTTGCCTCACCGGCTACGCTTCCGAAATCTGGACGCGGCTCAAACTGCAGAGTGAACTCACAGCGGCCAGCTAAGCCGTCTACCTGCCAAAGCAAGCGTTGCTGATCGTCCGATCCAGGCCACTCCATACAAAGCGTGACACGGGCGGACCCGGACGCGCTGTGCACTTCGAACTCTAATACTGCAGAATCGTCCAGATAATGCGTTTTGACGTCACCCGGTGTCGACAGCTGTAGCCGCCCGCCACGTTGACGGTCGAGCAGCGGCCAAATCATCGGTGTGGCATCGAAGCGCTGGGGACAGAACCATTCCACGTTGCCATCTGGGCCCACCAATGCCATGGAGCGACCATCACCGATGGCCGCCAGCGAAGCGATCGTTGGATATTCTGCCTTTCCAGCTGCCAGTTGCTGATTAATTCTCATAGTTCTCTTCGTGTCGGTGCGCTTACAGACGGTTCAAAGGCCAGTCTGGACTGCTGCTTCAAAGCGGCAGGCTCGCGTTGAGGTAATAAATGCATTGAAGTTGGCATGAAGAGTAACCCGACGTACGCCGGCTTATTTTTAACCATAACGATGTCGCTTTTCGAAGCGCAAGCCGCGCGAAAATACAAGAAACAGATTATTAGTCGACTGCACGATTAATCAGTAGTTTCAATTGCGATTGTGAATTGTCAGACTCGATAGATCGAATAGCAAAATCTTTTCCAAGCATGCATTCGTATAGCTCAATAATTCAGTTCTATGCTTACAGAAATGTAATCAAGTTTCCGCGCCATAACTAGATTGATGATCTAGCCTGAAAAGTTCTATTCGCCTGTCCTGCGGCGGCGCTGGCACAAGGCAGTCGTACAACACTGGAGTTACGGACCATTCGGCCGTATGACTTTGCCAGGAGAACCAATAATGGTTTTGCGAATCTTCTCATCGCAGAGATTGGCTTTGCTGCTGCTTCTGCTTACCGCCCTGCAACTCAGTGGCTGCGCCGTTTCCCCACGCCTGAAACCAAGCGACCAGCCAAGCGTAGCTGGCAAAACCTTCGTCATCACTGGTGCCTCCAGTGGCTTCGGTCGCGGCGTGGCGCTCAGGCTTGCCGCTTTGCAAGGCGACGTGGTGCTGGCGGCCCGCCGAACCGCGGTGCTCGAAGAACTGGCTACGCAGATACGCGAGGCAGGAGGGTCGGCACTCGTAGTGACCACCGATGTGAGCAAACCAGCCGACATACAAGGCCTGGCCCAAGCCGCCATCGAACGCTTCGGCAGTATCGACGTGTGGATCAACAACGCAGCGGTCGGAGCACTGGGGCGCTTCGAAGACGTCCCCGTCGAGGACCATGCGCGGGTTGTGGACGTCAATCTCAAGGGCGTGATCTACGGAAGCCACGCGGCCATGCGCCAGTTCAGAACTCAGGGCTTCGGCACGCTGGTCAACGTCGGCTCGGTCGAGAGCGAGATACCGCTGGCTTACCATGCCTCCTACGCAGCGACCAAAGGTGGAGTGATGAATCTCGGGGCAGCAATCGCCGAGGAGATTCGCCTGAGCGGCAGCGAGACTATTAGTGTCGCCACTGTTATGCCCTGGGCTGTGGACACACCGTTCTGGGAACACGCGGCCAACTACACCGGCGGCACGCCACGCATGGCCGCAATGGACGGCCCTGAGCAGGTGGTTGAAGCCATCGCCTGGGTCTCGGTCAACCCGCGCAAACGTCTGCCGGTAGGCTGGAAAGCCCGGGGCGCAGTGATCTCGCATTCGCTGTTCCCCTCTCTCACCGAGCGAATCGCGGCGAACATCGCGCACCGCTGGCAGATCGAAAAAGCTCCGCCAGCACCGCCAACAACGGGTTCGCTTTACAAGCCAATGCACTCTGGCACTGGTGTGGAAGGCGGCGTGCGTGAACGTATGGAGCGGGAAGAGACTGCACGAAAGCAATCGAAATAACGCCGGCTATTACCGGTTGATCGAGCTGGCTTGGGATGAAATACCCGTGCTGGTGATTTCTGGTAATGAGCTACCAGTTTATGCGGGTGAGCGGCCGCTCGGTCAAAAAACCGATAGCTTACAAAAATGTAATCACTAGCTCAGCTTCATGACAGGGTAGATTAACTAATCTGCAGAAGTAGATGGTCCAAGACAGGGCGGTTCCCAATCAACCATCACTTGATCAGAACACAGTCGACGTTCAGGTTGAACAAGCAAAATATGCGGAAAATTCGATTCGTTTCCAGGCTGCATTTACTCGGCTGAACGGCGCTTTCAAGGGTTTAATGATGGCCCTGAAAGGTGAGTGAGAAGGCAATCTTCCTTTGGCTCTGCGCCCCGGAAGGAACCTCTGGGCTGTGCGAGACAGGCTCTCACTCGCTTTTAAACAACAATTCCTCAATTCGATCGTGTTCTTCCCGTGTCGGTAGAGCGGTTGAATCTATATTGTCATCACTATCCGACTCGTCGTTTTTCGGCGAACCGCGTTCAGGGTGGTAACCACCAGCTGCGTCGAACGCTACCCACCCGTACCACTCTCGGATGACTTTGGAAGGACGGCCATCTTCTATTGCCACATACCAGTCGGCCAATCGGAAACGTTTACCGGCAAGCTTTGAGGTAGCCTTTTCCGCTCGAACCAACGCCAGATAAAGCGGGTGCGGCAGTTCCTCTACGGCGCCGGTTTCGTCGAGCAAGAACGTGAACGAGGCGTGCGACCGCTGCTCTGTGGAACCGGCTCGCTTCTCTTCCTCGACTAAGGTAAACACAGGAGCAAAGCCGCCCCCTTCCGTTCGAAAGTTAGTCGTCTGGCCTTGGTAGACCCTGGCAGCGTTCCACTGCACCTCGCCAGCATAAGCGTACGCGCGCAGGTCAAACTTCATTGGTCGTACCTGAGGGTCGGCGACGGTTCTACGCTCGCCGGGAGCCACAAGGGATTGGGCCACGTAGTTTCCCTTCCCACACACGCTTGGTGAGCTTGTCTCCTCGGTATGCACCGCGACTACCAAACCCGCTGACGGGCTTGAAAAAGAGGCTACGGCGGTTTTGCCAGAGGTGCTCTGCATTACCATGCTCGACAGGAACGGTAAGCGGGACGTATTGGGCCAATACGGCTCGGATTTGCTGATCAACGCCAATCTCTTCCAAAAAACGTGCGTTGGTTAGGTCAACCAACCTGCGTTTGTCGGCGTAAAGGGCATAGGCCTGAGGGTGCGGCGTTACCGTCACGACATCAGCCAAATAAGCGCTGCGCAGCGCGCTGCAATTGTCACCTTCCAGATAGAAATCGGTGAGTCTGTTGTAGACGAGATCCACAGGCTTTCCGTGGACCAAGAGGCAATCGTTGTGAAAGGCCAGTATCCCCATTCCCTACCGCTACCAGTGACGTCATAAAATTCTGTTTCTGCGTCGACCATCTTGGGGAGATCTTGCTTTGCGCGAGGGATGCCTCGAGCGAACAGCATTCGGAAGAAGTCATCCTCCGTCATGCCCTTGGCAGCAAGAGCTTGTCGGGTTGCTTCTGCAGATACGCCTCCAACCGCAGTCCCTCCGACGCTGCCAGCAGCAGAGCCCAGTGCCTGTCCTAGCTTCCCAGCATATGCGGCTTCAGGCGCAAGTAGCGCCACCCCTGCCAGCAGGATGAGTCCCGACCAGCCTGCCCCGAAAATCCCATTCCTTCCGCCCATCCTGCCCACGCTCCCTGTCCAATACATATTGAGGTTTGCTCCACGTTTCGCAGCAATCGATGCACGCTGACTCGAACTGACCGGCGGTAACCCGCAGTCGCGCCTGGGACATTTACCGGCCATATACTGCACGGTAGAGGCCATGGATGGCCCCCCTTCAGCAAAATCCTCCCCGCTGACAGTGACATACCCAGTGCGCGCAGCTTGACGCCAACCCGGGGCTGATCTCTATACTGTACGCATATACAGCTTTGAGACGACCGCCCAGATGGACTGCTTTACGTCTCCCGGCCGGCGGCTGTCCAGTCTCGCCCTGGCGCAGCAGCGCCTGAAGATCACTGGTTTCCAGAGCCCGGCTGAGGATCACTTGCTTTTTCCCCCCTCCCTTGACGCCGCGGTGGGATGGGGGGCACCCAACATTTGGCTTTGGCTAGTCGACACCGACGATCTTGTTGGGATCGGAGTGCACCGGAACGATGTACTCGTGGTCGACCGCGCCCTCGAGCCTAGTGCCGGCAATGTAGTAATCGTGGTGGCGAACCATGAGCATCATTTGGCGCTCGTGGAGCGGGTAGCACTGGAACGACTACATCTTGCACGGGTAGGAGCCGACGGCCGCCATCGCGAAATCCTGGCCGACGAAGAGCAGGTGGAACTATGGGGAGTGATCAGCATGCTGCTCAGGAGCATGCTGTGAGCGTCTTTGCCCTGGTCGATTGCAACAGCTTTTACTGCTCATGTGAGCGGATCTTCCGTCCGGACTTGGCACAGAAGCCAGTCGTGGTCCTTTCGAACAACGACGGCTGCATCATCGCTCGAAGTCGGGAGGCTAAAGCGTTGGGCCTAAAGATGGGCGACCCATACTTCAAAGTGAAGCGGTTTCTCGACCAGAGGGGAGTGACAGCCTTTTCGAGCAACTATGCGCTATACGCCGACGTGTCGAATCGTGTGATGCGAACCATTAGCACTTTGGTCGCCAGCATCGAGGTCTACTCAGTTGACGAATGTTGGTGTGACCTTACTGGAATGCCGGATGACCTAGAGCAATTGGGCCGGGATATACAGGCAAGAGTTCGAAAGTGGGTGAATATCCCAGTTGGTGTGGGAATCGGGCCGACAAAGACGTTGGCCAAACTCGCACAGTGGGCAGGGAAGAATTGGCCGGCAACCGGCGGCGTGGTGAACCTGATGGACCCTCAGCGCCAGCAGAAACTCTTGAAACTCGCGCCGGTGGGGGAGGTGTGGGGTGTAGGCCGTAAGCTCTCCAGTCAACTCGAGACTCTAGGGATCAAGACCGCATTCGACCTGGCCAGCGCGGACCCGAGGCGAATAGGTGGGATATTCTCCAAGGTTCTGGAGCGAACCGCTCGTGAACTCCGCGGCGAGCAGTGGCTGAAAATGCACGATGATCCAGATCCGAAGAAGGAGATCGTGTCTTCTAAAATGTTCGGTCGGCGCGTTTACCGACTTGAGGACCTACGCCAGGCAGCAGCCGCATACACCAGTCGCGCGGCGGAGAAACTTAGGGAACAAGGCTCCGTCTGCAGCGAGCTGCTGGTCTCGGTACAAACCGGCCAGTTTGCTGATCCAGCAGACCGTTACTGGAACGGGGCCAGGATGCTGCTACCAACACCAACCGCAGACACCCGCGAACTGATCATAGCCGCAAACCAAGGCCTTCTGGAAATCTATAGGCCCGGCTTCGCTTACTCCAAGTGCACCATCCAACTGTGTAGGCTAAGCCAGATGGAGGGGCTGACAGGCGATATGTTTGCACCGCAGCCCCGCAGAAATGCCGATCAGCTGATGGCGACTATGGATATGATCAACGAAAGGTTTGGGCGAGGAGCGCTTCGTGTGGCGACCATTCCGTCTGCGCCAGGTTGGATGATGCGCAGGGAGCTGCTTTCTCCTTCTTACACTACTCGTTGGCAAGATTTGCCCCGTGCAAGATGAGGCAAGGGGTCGTTACTGCCCTAGCCTGGCATCATGATTCAAATCATCCAATCCTTCAGAAAAATGTAGAAGATTCTACCCAACGGACTGGCTAAGACCTTTGCTCAGTCCTGAAACGGCTGGAAAAAATAGGAATGTTGCCGCGAAAAATCCGTCCGAAGGTTTATCAGAGGGGGGGAAAATCCGATGGCAATCCGATAGTATCCGGGATGAAAAATGCTCAAAAGCCGCTCCCTACGATGTGGCGCGGCTTTATGCTGCCTGACGAAAACCATAGTGAAGGGCACAAGGACGGTATGCCCCAGCAGACGCCAAAGCCAATGATCGATCGCTCTCAAGTTGAGCAAAATCGCTACCTCGACTACTGCCTGAAGCACAAGGTAGAGATTTCCATCATTCTCATTTCAGGAACCCATTTTATAGGCTTTATACTGCAGCATGATCGCAAGGGCTTGCTGCTTGGAGGAAAGCGAGAGGATAAGCCCGTGCGCTTCATTTCAAAAGGGTACATCGCGCTCGTGCGACCGAACAAGGACCAAGATCTCGAGCTATTTTTGGAATATCGCGGGATGGGCACGTTCCTGCAACGGAAACGGCAAAAACAGGCCTTGAAGAAGCTGGAGAAAAAGAATGCTGGTAAGCCTCTCCCCCCTTCAGGGCCTGCTAGGAAAAAATTGACACTCCGGCCGGCCGTCGATTGATCGCCGGCCAGATGAGTCAGTTCGTACTTGCGATATCCAGGTGCTCGCCTGCATAAGCGATGACGATCTTCGACTCGATGATCTGGAAGTAAATTCGCATACAAACCTGGTTACCGATGCCAGAACCAACCCGCAGATGCCGCTCGAAATACGTACGCTTCCCCCGGTAGCTGAATTCACGCTGAGCACGTAGCTTTCCACAATTGCTCGTCGCATCAGACTCCTTAGCGACATAGGACCCGCCAAGGAGTTCGCGTGCGACCGAATCAGGTTTACCCGCGGCAAGGGTGTCGAAGTAGGGGTTCACCAAAATATCCAGCAGATCCAGCATGCGTTCGGAGTAGGCAAACTTGTCCGAAGCCTTCGCCGACTTCCATGCTGACTCCAAAATCTCCACACGATCACCCGAAACCACCTGCAGGTACGCAAGGACATCAACCGGAGTGATGCCCTTGCGAGTGGCAATACGGCGCAGGAGAGATGGCTCAATCAGCGGGGCGAATTGCTGAATTGGAAGCGGGCGAGCATCCGCAACCTGGCGGAGGCGATGTGCCTCGCTCTTCGCATCCCTCAGTTCTTGCTCGAGATGCTGGTTACGGTGCTCTGCAATCGCGAGCTCGTTACGCAACTCCTTTACTACATCCGATTCGGGAGGCAGCTCCGCTACCTGAATAGGCGGCTCCTTCACCTTAGGCTTAGCCTTCTCCCTGAGTTGCTCCCGAGGAGCCGCCAGACGCTGCCAATCTTCAAAAAAGCCGCGCCAATGCCGGACCTCGGCCGCGTAGGTCTTGATCTCCGCTTCAAACCACTCTCGACTCGCCAGAATTTGATCGCGGCCATGCTCTGCAAGATCTGCCAGTTTGAGCATGTTCGCCGCGGTCAAATTGTCACCCAGATCTTTGATCTGCGACTGAACCTTCTGGACAGCGTCCATCTGCTTCTCTGCACGCTGTCGAAACGCTAGAGGCTCTTCCTGCAGAACACTGGTACAGATGGCCTTGCGCAAGATTTGTACGGCCTCCAGGTTTGGAGACGGCAGATTTTGAATAGGCCTGCTAAACAGATCACGGGCAAAAACTCTGGCGTCCAACGGGACCTCGGTCATGGCCGAGTAGAGTTCAAGAGAGTCGAGCAAGGCGTTCCAGTTGGGTGCGCCGGTATTACTGACAAAGTTGGAGTAGAGCTCGTGTAGCACCTGGGAGTCCGGGCGCACCGCCAACAGCGTTCGTTCCAGTTCGAAAGCTCTCAGCTCCGAAGGTGAAACGCGAGTGAGGCCTGACTCAACAGTGGACGCCCGCCGTTTGACCTCATCGACACAGGATTTAAAAGTTTCGGAACCTACCGCCTGCCAATACTCTCCGACATTGGCGTCATCAGCCACTTCCACTCCCGCCAGGCCCGCGTATCCAATCTGCCGAACCCGTGAGGAAGATGTGGCGATTAGACGATCCAGAGGGTTAGGGAGGAGCGACAGAAGTGTCGTAACGGACATATCAATGCGGAAAGCGTCCGTGGACGTGAGATTGGGCCAATGGAGTCCCTTGAGCAGTGCTCCGATAGTTAGCAAGGTAACGCAATTGTGCCGAGAAAAGCCTCCATGGTCATGGAGCCGGGATGTCCAAGGCCAGATCGACTCTACGGCCCGGGCCACTTCTGTGGCCGAACCTACATTACAGAGCGATCGAATCTCTCCGACCTCAGCACCGAGCACGTGCTTGAGGTTCGCCTCCAAGCGGCTTATGGGGAGTAAACTAATGGCTTCATCGGGCGGGAATGCGTTCACTATCGCGGAGTAGCATTGCGGAGAAATCAACCACGAGGTCAGAACCGCGTGGGGCGGTACACGCATCAGCATCCGCGTATCGCCGAGAGCGGAGATCTTCGCTTTGCAGATTTGCTCAGTTACGCTGGCCACCGTTTTTGCTGACCCATACCAGGCTGTCCAGGCTGCGCTCTGGGTCCGCTGGTTCACAAAAGTCGCCGGCAATGGAAGGTTACTCAATGGCGGCTCACCCTTCGCGTTTGGAGAGGCCATGAGGGCGGTCAGTTGGCTGGCGGGCGCCGATGTCTCTTGAGGCTCATCGACCAGACTTTGAGGGATTGCAAGGATGTTCAAGTCGGTTTCACTCCGGGATGCTGGAGCTTGCGGACTATAACGATCGGACTCTGACTTCCCAGACTCACCCTGGTCCAGAACGGCGTCGGCGTGTGATTCAGTGGCTACCGCAATCTGGCTCGATTCGGGTTGGGGGCCAGCCAATACAATCGTGTGACTGATAGCCTGCTCGGCGTTTTGGGCCTCTTTACTATCAGTGGGCTCGTCCTCACAGATTTCGCTCACGCGAGGCATAGGACGAGACAGGAATTGAATCAACTGGGGGCTTGGCGGCTCTTCGGCGATGAAGACAGGGGACAGCGCCTCATTAACCGGCCGGGCTTTAGAACCCACGTACTCAATGTCGTGTTCGTAGGAAAAGTTCTTGAGGAACCGAAGACTGACACCTACCCGTTTGCTGACCTCTTTCATGGTCAAGGTCTTTGCCAGTTCCTGGACGCGCTCCAAAAATTTGTTTTGGCGCTCCCAGTGCGCTTTCTTGGAAAGCAGGTCGAGTTGCGGTGGTAGCTGGAGTTCGTCAGCCTTGAGCAACGGCTTACGTGGTTCAACGCGCTTGGGTTCCTTGGACAAGCGGATCTCCTCGTATTGCTTGAAGATCGACTTGCTCTCCTCTTTGGTTCGAAGATCAGGATTTGAGAACTCGATGCTGTTCCGGGCCGCATAATTGCGTAAGAACCCAGCGCTAACCCCTAAAAGTCGACTGGCTTCCTTCAGAGCGAATCTGTAATCGTTCGCGTACGATAGAACCTTGTTCCGAAACTCCTGCTTTGCAGCCTCGTCCGCAGCCAGCGCCCTGGCTTGAAGATCATCGACAGAAATCGTCGCACTCGACAGCATGGTACCCCCTCCAATGGATCAGGGGGGAATACCCAAGATGGTGCGCTCTACAAAAGCAGAGACCTACCGCTTGCACCAGGCGAACGGAGTCGAAGGAGCCAGACATAAGGCTGGCACCGGCTTTGGCAGAGGGCACTGCTCCCCCCCTCATTTCAACGGACTCCTCGGTTGCGTAATCGCATACTCGCGGAGCTTTATGTGTCTGCGATGAGACATCGGCGGTGATATTACTAGGCCATGCCATCTGTGAAAAGGTTCACAACCAAATATCGGTCGCCAATTTTTCGGCGGAAAACCCACGGCGAGGACCTGGAAAACCGGTAAGCCACTGATTTTTCTTGACCAAATCGGCAGGTTCGCTCCCGAATATGAGGGACGAATGTGATTGCAAAATGACGTCAAAAAAAGCACGGATTAGCTTGAATCCACTGCTCGCCTCGTTATGGTGGCAATTCACCTCCACTGCCCCAATGCCCGAAGTAGAGACTTCAACAGGCGCAAGGAGGCTGAAAACCATCAGACAAGGAATGAAGTACCTGTGAACAAGAGCACCCTGCGCAAGACTCTGCTGGCGGCATCGATCGCAGCAAGCACTCACGTATACGCTGTCTCGGGCGTATCCGACCTGACCCAGGACGTCAGCGGTGATACCGAAGTAGCCCTGTCGCTCAGCGAACACGGCAACGTCACCCTGACTGGCAATGCTCAGCGCATCGAAGGCGAGGATGGGGTTGGCTTTGAAGGCGTGAAGATAAACGGCAATCTGGTCAACAACGCCAACATCACCGCCCGCGGCTCGGCTGTCGACGGGTTGGACCTGGACATCAGCGACGACCAGAACGCCACTCGTACCGAAGTCACCGGCGACATCATCAACAACGGCAACATCGATCTGACCGGCGCCGGCGCGGTCGGTATCGTGATGGACGGCGTTCGTGCCAACAGCCTGATCAACAACGGCAATATCGACGTCCTGGATGATCCGGACGGCGTAGAAACCGACAAAGCCCGTGGTATCGAGATCGGCAACACCAAGCTGGCAGGCGATGTCATCAATAGCGGCAACATCGTCGCGACTGGTGAACGCGCGAAGGGCATCACCGCCTTCTCCAACGGCGCCGACGTGAACAACCAGACCAAAATCGGCGCCGATGTTGAAAACAAGGGCAACATCTCGGTGTCCGGCGACAACTCCATCGGCATCGAGCTGGACGATGTGCAGTTCGGTCATGACATCCTGAACAGCGGCGGCATCACCGCCAACGGCGCCAATGCAATTGGCATTACCGTCGACGACATCAACTACAACGCCATCGTCAACACCGGTCTCATCATCGCTCGCGGTGCCGACTCTCGCGGCATTCTGGTGTTGGACTCCACCGGCCCCAATTCCGACCTGGGCAACAACGGCATCGTGAATAGCGGCAACATCGTTGCCGACGGCATCGCCATTCAGATCGGCAATCGCCCGGGCAATGGCAGCGGTACCGACCACTTCATCATCACCCAGAACGGCGGCCTGATTCAGGGTGGCGAGAAGTCCATCGATGGCAACATGCAGACCATCCTTCGCTTCAACGGCGGTACCATCGCCGGCGACATCGAAGGCCTGGACTCCATGCAGGTCAATGGCAACGCCAACTTCATCGGTGGCGAAATCGAAGCCGATGATGTTCAGATCAAGGGCGGCCAACTGAACCTGTCGAACCTGCACACCGACCTGACCGGCAACCTGAGCATCGCCTCCGGCGCAGCTCTGCAGGTCCGCTTGAGCGACAGCACCAACGTAAACACTCCGGTGGTCAGCGTCAACGGCACCGCCAGTTTCGCTGCCGGCAGCAAGCTGAATGTCACCGCCAACCCGGGCGACTTCACCGGTACCCGCCAGGGCACTGCCTACACCCTGGTATCTGCGGACGACATTCAAAACGCCGGGCTCGAAGTAAAAAGCAGCTCCGCTCTGCTACAGGTCAAGTCCTACGAAATCGGCGAGCAGCTGGTCACAGCCGTGGTTACCGGCAAAACCGGTGACGCCGCCCAGGACATCCTGAAAGGCCATGGCTCCAGCCGTAACGCGCTGAACGCCATCACTCCTTTCGTGGACTCGGTCATGGGCAACATGAGCAGCGACGACCAGGTCTTCCAGGCCTTCGCCAACGCCTCCGAGGCTGAGCTCGCCAAATTGGCCGAGCAGCTGGCTCCCCAAGTGAACGGCGGCGCTACCCAAGCTGCGATGGGTACCCAATCACTGGTTTCCAACGCCATCAACTCCCGTCTGGGCTCCTCATCTGGCATGTCCTCCGGCGACGTTCTTCAAGAAACCGGTGTGTGGATCAAGGCCCTTCATAGCGACGCCGACCAGAACCGTCGCAATCAGATCGAGGGCTTCAACGCCGATACGGATGGCATCATCATCGGTGCCGACGGCAAGCTGAACGAGCAGACCACCCTGGGTCTGGCCTACAGCTACGCCACCAGCGATGTCGACTCCGACGACGGCAACAGCACCGATGTGAAGAGCCAGGCTCTGATCGCCTACGGCAGCTGGAAACAAGGTCCGGTCTTCGTCGACGCCAGCCTGACCTTCGGTAAGAACGACAACGAATCCAAGCGTCACATCGCAGGCACCACCGCGAAGGGCGACTACGACTCCGATCTGTTCGGCCTGAACGTCCTGGGCGGCTACGGCTTCAACGTGGGTGACGGCTACATCGTCGAACCTCGTGCAGCTCTGCGCTACAGCAATCTGAAGATCGACGGCTACACCGAGAAGGGCTCCTCCGCAGCACTGTCGGTAGATGACCAGCGCATCGAAATTGCCGAGCTGGGCGCTGGTGTGCGCTTCGCCAAGGACTTCAACGTCGGCAACGGCACTCTGAAGCCGGAAGTCACCTTGATGACCTACCACGACTTCGCCGCCGACCAGGCTGACACCTCCAGCGCATTCGTACTGGGTGGCAACGCCTTCGTCAGCAACGCCGCCAAGCCGACTCGCAACAGCTACGAGGCTGGCGTAGGCGCGGAGTACAGCGTCGGTGCCATGACCTTCGGTGCCTCGTACAACTACCTGCGCAAAGCCGATTTCAACGCCGACACCTTCTCGCTGAAAGCTCGCTACGACTTCTAAGCGATACCAGGACGTTACTCGTCGCCTTCCAAACGCTCCACGATGCCTGGGAAGACCTCACCATGGCCAGGTTCCCAGCGCGGCGCGCTGAGCGAGGCCGGCTGACCGATGGCGAGCTTGCCAAAATTGAACTTGGGCTGAACGTACCCTTGGGCATTCTGCACACTCTTCCAGCCAACGTACCTCATCATGCTGATGAGGTCCCAGCCCTCGTCGATCGCCCAATTGGCAAAACCATGTCGGAAGGAGTGGCTGGTGTAGCGCTGCTCCACACCGGCGGCGTCAGCAACCCGCCGCAAGATGGGACCGATAGCGGAGCTCGACAGGCCCTCATCCCGCATCCGCCCCCAGCGAGTGATAGGTCGGAAGACGGGTCCATAGTGGATACCAGAGTCTTCGAGCCAATGCGTGTATGCCCTGACGGGACAAAGCTCGATTAGGGCCGGCACGATGAATTCCTGGCCAAGTGCATCACGGTCATGCTTGGTCTTTCTAAGGAAAATCCTCATATCCCGGTCTGGAATCACCGTGATGTTGTGTGCCTCGATCCGACTCAATTCGTCGCTTCGGAAGGCTCGCCAAAAGCCGATAAGCACCAGCGCCCGATTGCGTGAAGCGGCCAGCTGCTTGGCGAAATCGCCGGCAGAAATTGCGGCGCGCTCAGCGGTGTCCAGGTAGTCGATCATCTTGCGCAGATTCTCGATCGCGATGGGAAGGGCCTTCTTGGGCGCTTTGTTGAACAACGCCCGGATGCCCTTCATGGTCCGATTCACCTTACCCTTGGTCGGGTCAGGAAAGCCGAACTCTTGATGCCACTTTGCGATGGCTGCAACTCGCAACTGCAGAGTTTTAACAGCGAGTTCTCCAGCGAAAGTACGGACGTAGCGATCCACCATTTCCTCGGTGGCAGGGAGCAGCCCCCCATTGCTTTTGAAATGCTCACGAGCCTGCCGGTAGGCCTTGTCGGTGTTCGGACTACCTGCGGCGCTATCGATGAGGGCTGACTTCAACTCGAAGTCCATGGACATTATCTTGTTGCCAGCATTGTCGCTGTCGGGTCGCTTACTCATAGTAAAGATCGCTGAAAGGGTCTAAGGAAGGTCTGAAGTAACCCTGTATTTCCGGTCGACTTCAGCCCTTGCTGCTTTTGAAAGCGGGCCGTCGATCA
>NZ_JBIGLU010000059.1:0-19868 GCF_043658375.1 Pseudomonas sp. PsB
TGATCATCCTCTCAGACCAGTTACGGATCGTCGCCTTGGTGAGCCATTACCCCACCAACTAGCTAATCCGACCTAGGGAAAGTCAGCGGAAACAGCGGCGAGCAGCGGCGATGCGTTCACCAGAATTCGATCTCCATATCGGCCCTTGGTGAGGGCGTGTTGTTGTGCGAAGTTGCAAGTGTGAACTGGCGCACAAACTTTCCAAAGAGTGCCGGGGTGATATCATGGTGATATTATTTTGGCACTTCGAAGTTGCGCATTTATGGTTTATTTATTCGCGAGTGTCAAGGTAAGCTACGCGCCCCCGAGTGCCAGCTGTGAATCCGTTGGCAGTTACCGAGCACCACTCGTCCGATTCCATTCGGTTAGCCTCGGCATTAGCGTTGAATAGCCGTCGTATGTTCGGTTGTGTGCACGAAGCCCCCGTAAATCAAGGGGTGCAGCTGTATTTGAGTGGTTGTGGGGAAACAACTCAAATGGATGGATTGATGTTTTAAATGGATGCATGGAGGCGTGATGGCACTTTGCCTAACTATCACTAGTTACCACAAGATTACTCCCGGGCAATGCCCGGAGATGCGGCTGGAAACCGGTGCCATCACGCTTGGCCGTGCGGCGGATAATGACTGGGTACTTCCTGACCCCGAGCGGTTGGTATCGGCCCGGCATTGTGTGATCCAGTTCAAGGACGGGCGATATTTTTTGACCGATGACAGTACGAACGGTGTGGAATTAGTTCGTGCCGGTATTCGCTTGCGTCGCGGTAACAGTGAGCAGTTACTGGATGGCGAAGTTATCCGTATTGGGGAATACGAGATACAGGCGCGCATCGAGGCGAACCTGCCTGGCGCCCTGGAGGGCGAACCCCAGGTACACAGTTTCGAGGCGCTGATGGCCAACCAGGTGGCGGCCCCGGCCGTTCCCGCCCCGCCGATTTCCGGTGCGCCGGCTGCGTTCCTGCAAGGTGCGTCGAACCACGACACGCTGCCTGACCTGTTCGACTTCCTCGGCCCCTCGAGCGTGCCGCCGGTCAGCCAGCCCGACCATGTGCCGGCTCAGCAGCACGACTTCCGCCCGCCAACCCCGGTGGTGGCGCCTGCCCCGGCCGCCGAACCGGCTGCGCCGGGGATGATCCCGGAAGACTGGAACCTGTTCGGCTCGGCACCGGCACCGGCACAGTCCCCGGCCCCGACCCCGACTGCGCCGCCTGCGCCAGCCGTTCCGGCAGCGCCTGTACAGCCTGCTGCAGGCGCACCAGTCGCCGCACCTGCGCCAGCCGCAAGCAGCGATGCGTTGCTGCAGGCGTTCCTGCGCGGCGCCGGTATCGAGCACCTGCGCATCGACGCCGCCGACGCCGCCGCGCAAATGGAGGCCATCGGCCAGAGCTACCGCTTGATGGTGGAGGGCCTGATCGACGTGTTGCGTGCACGCAGCAGCCTGAAGGGCGAGTTCCGCATGCAGCAGACCACCATCGCCCCGGTGCAGAACAACCCGCTGAAGTTCGCCCCCAATGCCGACGAGGCGTTGCTGCTGTTGCTGCGTCACGGTAACCAGGCGTTCATGGCGCCGGACCAGGCCGTGCGCGAAAGCTTCGATGATGTGCGCGCCCACCAGCTGGCGGTGATGGCGGGCGTGCAGGCCGCAATCAAGCACCTGCTCGCGTGTTTCCAGCCGGCGCGCCTGGAGCAGCGCCTGGCGCCTGCGGCAGGGCTGGCCAAGTTGTTCGGCGGCTCGCGCCAGGCCCACTGCTGGCAGCAGTTCACCGAGCTTTACGGGCAGATCTCCCGTGAAGCCGAAGACGATTTCCAGGAACTGTTCGGCCGCGAATTCAGCCGCGCCTACGAGGCCCACAGCAGCCGTTTGCAACGTAGTTGAGCGCACCCAGGAAGACCACGGTACGTCAAGAGGACAAGGATGAAAGCAATACGACTGGTCGCAGCCCTGAGCCTGGTGCTGCTGGCTGCCTGCAGCAAGGACACGCCGGTTGCCCCCGCTGCCGACAGTGCACCGGACAGCACAGCCGTGACCCTGTATTTCAGTGCCGCCGAGGGGCTGAACCCGGGCCCTGGCGGCACGCCTGCGCCGGTACGGGTGCGCCTGTACGAGCTGAAGAACAGCGCCGCATTTGCCCGTGCCGACTACTTCGCCCTGGCCGAGCGCGCCCAGGCCACCCTCGGCGCCGACCTGATCGACCAGGACGAAGTGCTGTTGCAGCCCGGCGGCCAGTTGCGCCTGGAACGTCCGCTCGACCCTGCCACTCGCCACATCGGCCTGGTGGTCGGTTACCGCGAGATCGACCAGGCCCAGTGGCGCAGCGTGCTGCCGGTGCCGCCGCGGGACTATCAGATCAGCCTCGATGTGCGTGCCGTGCGCAGCGCCGTGGCCACCCCACAACCTGAACCTGCCCGCTAGGCAATCGGAGTCCCCATGTCCTGGAACAATCGCGTGGTGTGGTCGGAAGGCATGTTCATCACGACCCAGCATTTCCAACAGCATGATCGCTACCTCGAACACCTGGTCGACGCCCGCAACCGGCCGCTGAGCGTGGCCGCGTGGGGTTTCTCCGAGCTGCTGCTCGACCAGGGCCTGCTTGCCCAGGGCAAGGTGGCGATTCTCAGCGCCCGCGGCTTGCTGCCCGACGGCACGCCGTTCGACATCCCCCGCGACGACCTGCCACCTGCGCCGCTGGAAGTGCCCGACGATCTGCGCGATGGCGTTGTCCACCTGGGGCTGCCACTCAAGCGGGCGGGGGCCCGCGACACCGTCGACGAGGGCGAAGCCGTCGCTGGCGCCCGCTATGTCAGCCGTGTCAGCGAGGTGCGTGACGACAACGCGCCGTTCGAGAACCGTGCCCCGCTGGCCCTCGGCAGCCGTGCCCTGCGCCTGCTGCGCAGCGAGGACGGCCTGAGCGACTACGCCGCCCTCGGCATGCTGCGCATCCGCGAAAAGCGCGCCGACCGCGCGCTGGTGGTGGATGACAGCTACATCCCGCCGGTACTCGACGTGGCGGCCAGCCAGCAACTGTCCGGCTTTTGCGGCGAGCTGCTGGGCCTGCTGCACCAACGTGGCGAAGCGCTGGCGGGCAGGGTGGTCGCCTCGGCCAATGGCGGGGCGTCGGAGATTGCCGATTTCATGCTGCTGCAACTGGTCAACCGCACCCAGCCGCTGGTCGAACACCTCAACCAGCTAAGCCCGCTGCACCCAGAGCGGCTGTACAGCGAGCTGGTGGCCCTGGCTGGCGAGTTCGCCACCTTCACCCGCGATGGCCGCCGCCCGCACAGCTTCCCGGTGTATCAGCACGACGACCTGGCGGCGACCTTCGCGCCAGTGATGGCCGCCTTGCGCGAGGCCTTGTCGACGCTGATCGACAGCAAGGCGGTGGCCATTCCCATCGTCGAGAAGGCCTACGGCATCCACGTTGGCATGCTTGCCGACCGCAGCCTGCTCGACAGCGCCAGTTTCGTCCTGGTGGTGCGTGCCGATGTGCCCAGCGAGACGCTGCGTAGCCGCTTTGGCCAACAGAGCAAGATCGGCTCGGTGGAGCACATCCGCGACCTGGTCAACCTGCAACTGCCAGGCATCGGCCTGCTGCCGTTGCCGGTGGCGCCTAGGCAGATCCCGTTCCATGCCGGCTCCACCTACTTCGAGCTCGACCGGGGCAGCGAGCACTGGAAGCAGTTGCAACACTCCGGTGGCTTTGCCTTCTACGTCGCCGGCGAGTTCCCCGGCCTGAGCCTGGCCTTCTGGGCCATTCGAGGATAACCCGTGATGCACCCGGAAGATCCGCAGGCCAACGACCGTACCCAGTTCATGCCGCGCCCCGGTGGCCGTGCTGCCCCGCAACCCGCCGCGCCAGCGCCGCAGCCGCCGCCGTTGCAGGTACCGGCCGAGCCCCTGGCGCCTGGCCAGGGCGTGGGTGTCAACCCGCTCGAGCAGGCGGCCGGGCCGTTGCTGGCCTTGCTTACCCGCCTGCGCAACACCATCGCTCATTCGGCGCCGGCCAGCCTGCGGGCGCAGTTGCTGGCCTATCTGCGCCAGTTCGAGACCCGTGCCGAAGCCGCCGGTGTGGTGCGCAACGAGGTGCTGCTGGCGCGCTATGCGCTGTGCACCGCGCTGGACGAGGCGGTGCTCAGCACGCCGTGGGGCAGTGCCAGCGACTGGAGCCGGCAGAGCTTGCTGATCACGGTGCACAACGAGGCCTGGGGTGGTGAGAAGGTGTTCCAGCTGATGGAGCATTGCCTGCAGAGCCCGCGCGAACGCCTCAACCTGCTGGAGCTGTTGTACCTGTGCACCAGCCTTGGCTTCGAGGGCCGCTACCGGGTCATGAACGATGGCCGCGCCCAGCTCGAAGCGCTGCGCGAGCGTACCGCTGCGGCAATTCGCAGTGCCCGTGGCGAACGTGAGCGCGAACTCTCGCCACACTGGCGTGGGGTGGCTGTCAGCCGTGACCGCCTGGCCCAGTTCGTGCCGCCATGGGTGGGCCTGGCGGTGGCCGCGGCATTGCTGTTGCTGCTGTTGTTCGGCCTGCGCCTGAAGCTGGCCGCCGATGCCGAGCCGGTGTTCCGGGGTATCCACGCGCTGGGCGAAATCCCGGTACAAGCCATGGACCGCCCGGTGCTGCAGCCCAAGCCCGTGGAGCGCCCGCGCCTGGCCGGGTTCCTCGCCGATGACATCAAGGCCGGCCGGGTTTCCGTCGAAGACGCGGTCGACCGCTCGGTGGTGACCATTCGCGGTGACGAGCTGTTCGCCAGCGCCAGCGCCAGCATCAAGGGCGATTTCCAGCCGCTGATGCTGCGCATCGCCGAGGCAGTGGCCAAGGTCAAGGGCAATGTCCGGGTCACCGGGCACAGCGACAACCAGCGCATCGCGACGTTGCGCTTCCCGTCCAACTGGGCGTTGTCGCAAGCGCGCGCCGAAGAGGTCAAGGGCATCCTCGCCGCGCGCACCGGGCAACCCGAGCGCTTCAGCGCCCAAGGGCTGAGCGACACCGAGCCCCTGGCGTCGAACGACACCGCGCAGGGCCGGGCGAAGAATCGCCGGGTTGAAATCACCGTTCTGGCGGAGGGCGTCGAGTGAAGGCGTTTTTCAGTTTTGTCATTCGCTGGGTGATCCCGCTGCTGGGCCTGATCGCCCTGAGCCTGATCATCTGGTTCGTCGGGCCGTTGCTGGACATGCTGGCGTCGCCCACGCCACGTTGGCTGCTGATCGTCCTGCTGTTCGCCCTGTGGGGCGGCTACCGCGCCTGGCGCATCGTGCAGGCGCGCCGGCAGGCGGCCAAGGTCATGCAGAGCCTGGCCGCAGAAACCGCCCCGGACCCTGCCAGCGTGGCCACCACCGAAGAGCTGGCGGCGCTGCGCCAGCGCATGGACGAGGCCCTGGCCCTGTTGAAGAAGGCCCGCCTGGGCGGTGACGAGCGTCGCAACCTTTACGAGCTGCCGTGGTACGTGATCATCGGCCCGCCCGGCTCGGGCAAGACCACCGCGCTGGTCAACTCCGGCCTGCACTTCCCGCTGGCCGCGCAACTGGGCGAGGGCGCCATCCGCGGTGTGGGCGGCACGCGCAACTGCGACTGGTGGTTCACCGACCAGGCGGTGCTGCTCGACACTGCCGGCCGCTACACCACCCAGGACAGCCACGCCCAGGTCGACAAGGCGGCCTGGCTGGGCTTTCTCGACCTGCTCAAGACCCAGCGCTCGCGCCGCCCCATCGACGGTGCATTCATCGCCATCAGCCTGTCCGACCTGCTGCGGGGCAGCGACGCCGAGCGCGCCGCCCACGCCGTGGCGATCCGTGCGCGCATCCAGGAACTGTACAGCCAGCTGGGCGTGCGCTTCCCGGTGTACCTGATGCTGACCAAGCTCGACCTGGTGCCGGGCTTCATGGAGTTCTTCGACAACCTGGGCAAGGACGAGCGCGCCCAGGTGTGGGGCATGACCTTCCCGCTGGATACCCTGGAGCAGGGCGCTGACGGCCCGTTGGCGCAGTTCGACAACGAGTTCGCATTGCTCGAGCGGCGGCTCGGTGAGCGCCTGGTCGAGCGCCTGCAACAGGAACGCGACCCGGCCCGGCGCGACCTTGTCTACGGCTTCGTGCAACAGTTCGCCGCCCTGCGTGGCAACCTCAAGGCCTTCCTCGACGGCATCTTCAAGCCCAATGCCTTCGAGGCACGGGCGTTGCTGCGCGGTGTGTACTTCACCAGCGGCACCCAGGAAGGCAGCCCCATCGACCGGCTGATCGGCAGCATGGCCCAGAGCATGGGCCTGGACCGTGCGCACCTGGCACGCCAGAGCGGTAGCGGGCGCAGCTATTTCATCGAGCGGTTGTTCACTGCCGTGGCCTTCGCCGAGCGTGGCCTGGTCGGCAGCAACCCCAAGGTGGAGCGGCGGCGCCGGTGGATCGCCCGTGGTGCGCTGGCCGTGAGCGTGGCGCTGGTGCTGTTGGTCGGGACCTTGTGGGCCCTCAGTTATCGGGCCAACCAGCAATACATCGCCGAAGTCGACAGCCGCCTTCAGCCACTGGGCAAAAGCGTGCAAGGCCTGAGCCCTGCGCAGCGCAACGTGGTCGACGTGCTGCCGCTGCTGAACGCCGTCCGCCACCTGGCCGACGACCCTCCCAACTGGGCCGAGGGCCTGGGCCTGTACCAGGGCGACATGCTCGAAAGCGAATCGCAGAGCCTGTACCGCAAGCTGCTGATCGCCATTTTCGCCCCGCGCCTGGTCACCCGCATCGAGGAACAGCTGTATGCCGGGGGGCCATCCGATTACCTCTACGAAGGGCTCAAGGCCTACCTGATGCTGGCTGATGCCGAGCATTACGACCCAGACTTCATCAAGGCCTGGATCACCCTCGACTGGGAGCGCCAGTTACCCCGCGACCTTGCGCCCGACCTGCGTCAAGCCCTGGGGCAGCACCTGGCGGCGCTGTTCGAGAAACGTCCGCCGAACGCACGCCTGGACCAGCGCCTGATCGACGACACCCGTCGCCAGCTGCAGCAGTTGCCGGTGGCCCAGCGTGTTTACGACCGCGTCAAGCGCCAGAAGCTGCCAGGCGGGGTCGAAGACTTCCGCGTCAGCGACGCTGCCGGGCGTGATGCCGCCCTGGTGTTTCGCTTCAAGAGCGGCAAGCCGTTGAGCGAGCCGCTGCCGGGGCTGTTCACCGTGCAGGGCTACCGCCAGGCATTTCTCGCCGCCAGCCTGGCGCAGAGCACCACGCTGGCCGAGGAACGCTGGGTACTGGGCCGCGCGCCGGGCGAAGCGGGCGATGCCAAACGCCTGGCCGACGATGTGCAGCAACTCTACTACCAGGATTACATCCGCCACTGGGATGCCCTGCTCGACGACCTGGACGTCGTGCCTGTCACCAGCGTTGGCCAAGCCGCCGACGTGCTGCGGGTGCTGTCCGGGCCGACCTCGCCGATGAAGCAGCTGTTGCAGGCGGTGGCCCGTGAAACCAACCTGGCGCAGCCGACCACGCTCGACAAGGTCCAGGACAAGGCCGAGCAGGCCGGTGTCGACCAGCTGCGCCAGCGCCTTGGCGGGCTGCTCGGCGACGCGCCGCTGCCCGTCGACAGTCCCGCAGCCCGCACGCAGGACCCGGTGACCGCGCACTTCGCCGAGCTGGCCACGCTGGTCGGCAGCGGTGAAGGCCAGCCCGCCGCCATCGACGGCTTGCTCACCGACCTCAATGCGCTGTACGTGCAGGTCAGCGCCATGGTCGGTGCCAGCGGCGACGCCTTGCTCGGCGAGGCCAAGAACCAGGCCCAGGCTGCGGCGCAACGGGTAGCCCTGGGCGCGGCGCGCCAGCCCAGGGTGGTGCAGAACCTGGTCAGTTCGGTACTCGGCTCGACCCATGGCATCGTCATGGGCGGGGTGCGCAACCAGCTCAATGCCGCCTGGGCCAGCGAAGTGCTGAATGTCTACCGCCAGTCGCTCAGCGGCCGCTACCCGCTGGTGGCCGGCAGTTCGCGCGACGCCACCTTGGAAGACTTCGGCCAGTTCTTCGGGGTCGGTGGGGTGATGGACAACTACTTCCGCAAGTACCTGCAGCCCTACGTCAATACTTCCAGCACGCCCTGGAGCTGGCAGCCGGGCGCTGCGCAGAAGCTTGGGATCAGCGGTAATGTGCTGTACACCTTCCAGCGCGCGGCGACCATCCGCGACGCGTTCTTCCGCAGCGGTAACGGCCTGCAGCCAAGCGTGCGTTTCGAGCTCAAGCCGGTGGCGATGGACGCGAGCATCACCCAGTTCCTGCTCGATCTCGACGGCCAGCAAGTCAGCTACGACCACGGCCCGAGCCGCCCGGTGGCGTTGCAGTGGCCCAACCCGAACAGCATCGGCGTGGTTCGCCTGTCGATCGCGCCGCCATCGGCCAGCGGCCGTTCGGGGCTGACCGTGGAGGGCCCATGGGCGTGGTTCCGCCTGCTCGACCAGGCCGACCTGGTGGCTGGCAGCTCGCCGGAGCGTTTCAACCTGCGTTTGCGCGTGGATGGCGCCAGCGTGTCGTACGAGCTGCGTGCCAGCAGCGCCTTCAACCCGTTCCGCAGCCGAGTGGTCAGCGGTTTCAGCCTGCCGGAGCATCTGTGAACGACGTGGGTTTCTACGGAAAACTGGCCTGCCGCGGCGACTTCGTCAGCCGTGGCTTGCCACAGACCTTCATCCAGCCCTGGGACCAGTGGCTGGCCGCCGGTATCCAGGCCAGCCAGCAGGCGCTTGGCGAGGCGTGGCTGCAGGCCTACCTGGTCAGCCCGTTGTGGCGCTTTGCCCTGGCGCCTGGGGTGTGTGGCCCGGACGCGGTGGTCGGCGTGCTGATGCCGAGCATCGACCGGGTGGGGCGGTATTTTCCGCTGAGCGTGGCGCAGGTGCTGGAGCCCGGGGTGGCGATCGCAGGCATCGTTGGCGGGGCCGATGAGTGGTTCGAAGGTGTCGAGGCGGCGTTGCTGGGCACGCTTGAAGCGGATGCGGCTTTCGAGCATTTCGAGGCAGCCTTGCAGCCTTTCGACCAACCCCGGCCGCTGCTGCAGGGGCCACGTGTGGCCGTGGGCGGGTTGCAGCGGCTGGACGGCAGCACGCCGCAGGGCAGGGCGTTGGCCCTGGCCGAATGTGCCTGCGAAGGCATGAGCCTGTGGTGGGGCCTGGGCAGCGAGCGGATCGCACCTGGCCTGCTGCGTAGCCAGGGCCTGCCGCGCAGCGAGCAGTTCGCCGCGTTCCTGCTGGGCAGCGAGGCGAAACCGGCATGAGCCGCGTGCACTACAGCGCGGCCAGCTACAGCCATGTAGGCATGGTCCGCAAGATCAACGAAGACGCCTGCCTGGAGCTGACCTGGGATGGCCTGTGGGCCGTTGCCGACGGCATGGGTGGGCATGCCGCCGGCGACTATGTGAGCAGCCTGGCCGTGGACAGCCTGCGCCAGTTGCCGCTCATCGATGGGTTGGAGGATTTCACCCAGGCCCTGCGCGACACCTTGGCCCGGGTCAACCGCGCGGTACGCGAGGAGACCTTGCGCCGGGGCGTGGCGATGATGGGCAGCACGGTGGTGGTCCTGGCCGCCCGCGGCGACCGGGCGGTAGGCCTGTGGGCCGGTGACAGCCGCCTGTATCGGCTGCGCGATGGCCGCATCGAGCGCCTGTCGCATGACCACAGCTATGTCCAGGAACTGCAGGACAGCGGCCTGCTCAACGAGGCCGAAGCCCGCGTGCATCCGCGCGGCAACATCGTCACCCGCGCCATCGGCGTCGAGGACCAGCTCGAACTCCAGGCGGTGGATGTGCAGGTACAGCCGGGCGACACCTACCTGCTGTGCAGCGACGGCTTGAACAAGACCGCCGAAGACCACGAGATCGCCGACGTGCTCGGCCACGCCGACCCCTATCAGGTGGTCCGCAGCCTGGTGCACCTGGGGCTGACCCGTGGCGCCCCTGACAACATCACCGCCGTGGTGGTGAAGGCGAAATGAAGAGCACCCCGAACATGCAGATTCCCGGATTCGACATCGACAGCGAGATTGGCCAGGGCGCCATGGCCAGCGTCTACCTGGCCACCCAGCGCTCGCTGCAGCGCAAGGTGGCGCTGAAGGTGATGGCCGCGAGCCTTGCCGCCGACCCTACCTTCTGCGAGCGCTTCCTGCGCGAAGGGCGCACCCTGGCGCGGCTGGCCCACCCGCACATCGCCACCATCCATGACATCGGCAACGTCGGCGAGCTGTACTACATGGCCATGGAGTACCTGCCCAGCGGCACCCTCAAGGAGCGCATCGCCGCCGGGCTTGCACCCGAGCAGGGCTTGCTGTATGTGCGGCAGATCGCCCAGGCGCTGGGTTATGCCCACGGCCAGGGGTTGGTGCACCGCGACGTGAAACCGGCCAACATCCTGTTCCGCGCCGACGGCACGGCGGTGCTCTCGGACTTTGGCATCGCCAAGTCGCTGGATGACCGCACCCAGTTCACCCAGGCTGGCTTCGCCGTCGGCACCCCGAGCTATATGAGCCCGGAGCAGGCGCGGGGAATGGACATCGACGGCCGCGCCGACCTGTATGCGCTTGGGGTGGTGCTGTACGAGATCCTTGTCGGCGAGCTGCCCTACCGTGGCACCGATGCGTTGTCGACCGCACTGGCCCACCTGACCGAGCCACTTCCGGAGCTGCCCATCGAGCACGGGCGCTACCAGGACATCCTGCGCGGGCTGCTGGCCAAGGACCCCGACCAACGCTTCGCCGATGCCGACGCGTTGCTGGCCGCACTCGACCGCTTGCCTGCCGATGACCAGGACAGCACAGTGATCCGGCCGTTGCCGGTCGCGATGCCGGGCAAGGCAGACCTTGGCGGCTTGACGCCGGTGTCCATCGATATTCCGCAGGCCACGGCCGAGCCGGTGGGCTCACCCACGCTTGCAAAGGAGCCGTCCCGGCCCAGGCCCGCTGCGCCGCGGAAACCAGCCTCGGGCATGCCGGCCAAGGCCATGCTGGCCGTGGCCATAGCCGCGGCGCTTGGCCTGGGCGCGACCTTGTTCTGGTTGCGCAGTGGCAGCGACCAACCGGATGTGCAGCCACCCGTGGCGCAAACCGCGAGCGAACCGTTGACGACAACCGCTCCACCGCCAGCGGCCAGCGAAGACGGCCGGCCTTTGTTGATGCCGGGCAAGAAAACCCTGTTCCAACGCGTGCTGAGCAAGCCCGAAGCGCAACTGCGCGCACGGCCCGGTGACAGCGCGGGTGAACCGCTGCCGGCGTTCTCGGTGCTGTACGTGTACCAGCGCAAGGACATCGACGGCCAGCCCTGGCTGGAAGTTGGCGCCTCCAGCAGCGGCCAGCGCGACGGCTGGTTGCCTGCGGCGCAAACCAGCGACTGGAAGCAAAGCCTGGTGCTGAAGTTTACCGAGCGTTCCGGCCGTTCACCGGTGATGTTCATGCGCCAGGCCGATGACCTGCAGCAACTGCTCGACGACACCGGCAAGGCCCGCGCCGACCTGCTCAAGGCGCAGAACGAGCCCGACCAGGTGCCCCAGGTGCTGGCCCTGGAGCCCGCCGCCAGCGCGGTGCCGCAGAACCAGTTCTACCTGATGCCGATCTTCGACTACCGCGAAAGCTTCGGCGCCGACGGCCAGCCGGTGCAGTTGCTCAACGTCGCCTCCATCGACCCCGGCAGCAGCGTTCGCAGCCAGGTGGCCACGGCTGCCGGTGCGGCCGTGGCAACGGACAACCGCTTCCGTACCGGCATCGTCCTGGTGGTCGACACGTCGGTGTCGATGCAACCCTACATCGACCGCGTGCGCCAAGTGGTCAGCGAACTGCAGGCGCAACTGGCTGCACGGGGCGAGCTGGGCAATGTCAGCTTCGGCCTGGTGGGCTTTCGCAACAGCGTCAAGCGCACCCCGGGCCTGGACTACCTGAGCAAGACCCTGGTCAGCCTGGAGGAGGGCCGCGACCCGGCGCGCTTCCTCAAGGCTGCCGCGCAGGTCAAGGCCACCAGCGTCTCCAGCCATTCGTTCAACGAAGATGCCTTTGCCGGCGTGATGCAGGCCGTGGAGGGCATGGACTGGTCGGGCTATGGCGGGCGCATCGTCCTGCTGGTCAGCGATGCCGGTGCCCTGCGCAAGAACGACCCTTACAGCAGCACACAGATGAACGAGGCCGAGGTTCGCCAGGCTGCGTTGAGCAAGCAGATCAGGATCTACGCCCTGCACCTGCGCACCCCGGCCGGTGTAAAAAACCATGGCGCTGCCGAAAGCCAGTACCGCGTGCTTACCGCCGACAGCAACCCGCAGATCGGTGACCTGTACGTGGCTGTGCCGGGCGGCGATGTGGGCGCCTTTGGCGAGCGCGTGCGCGAGATCGGCTCGACGTTCGCCGAACTGGTGCACCAGGTGCGTGAACAGCAGCCACAGCCGTTGCCCCAGTTGGGCTCGGGCGCGAGCCTGGCGGCGAAGTCCCAGGCGATCGGTTATGCCATGCACATGGACTTCCTCGGCCGTAACGGCGCCAGCCAGGCGCCGCAACTGGTCAGCGCCTGGGCCGCCGACCATGACCTGGCCAACCCGGCGTTGCCGAGCCTGCAGGTGTGCGTGATGCTGACCAAGCTGCAACTCAATGACCTGCAGCAGTCGCTGAAGCTGATCGTCGATGCTGCGCGCAAGACCCGCAGTTCGCCGGGTGATTTCTTCAACGAGATCGCCAGCGCGAGCGCCTACATGAGCCGCGACCCGGGTGCCCTGCGCAAGGGCGCAAACCTGGCCCAGGGCGGGGTACTGGGCGAATACCTCGAAGGCCTGCCATACCGCAGCAAGTCCCTGAGCATGACCGAGGACCTGTGGCTGTCGCTGTCGGTGGCCGAACAGGAGGATTTCATCGACGAGCTGGACTCGAAGATCCGCCTGTACGAAACCTTCCACAACGACATGGCCAACTGGGTGCGCTTCGGCAAGGCCGAGCCGGGCGATGCCCTGTACCGTGTACCGCTGTCGACGCTGCCGTGATGATCAGCCTGCACGCGGTGCACAAGACGCGCGGCCAGGGTGCCCAGCGCTACAGCCTGCAGATCGACCGGCTGCAGCTGGCGGCAGGGGCACGGGTGGCGCTGGTCGGCCCCAGCGGCTGCGGCAAGAGTACCTTGCTCGACCTGCTGGCGCTGGTGCTGGCGCCGGATGCCGCCGAGGGCTTCGTCTTCGCCGGCACCGATGTGGCTGGCCTGTGGCGCCAGCGCCGCCTCGATCAGTTGGCGGCGCTGCGCAGCCGCCAGCTGGGCTATGTGCTGCAGGCCGGCGGATTGCTCGGTTTCCTCGATGTGCGTGGCAATATCAGCCTGCCACGGCAGCTGTTGGGGCTGGGCGAGGACGGCAGCGTCGAACGCCTGGCCGAGGCGCTGGACGTGCATGACCAGCTGGCCAAGAAACCTGCCGCGTTGTCGCTGGGGCAACGTCAGCGGGTCAGCTGCGCCCGGGCCCTGGCGCATGCGCCGGCATTGTTGCTGGCCGACGAGCCTACCGCGGCGCTGGACCCGGTGAACGCCGAGCGGGTCACGCAGTTGCTGCTGCGCGAGGCACAGGCGCGCCGGGTGACCTGCGTGCTCGCCACCCATGACGAAGCGCTGGCGCGCCGGGCCGGGTTGAGCGTGCTGCGCATGGCCTGCCGGCGCGATGCCGACGGCGGCGTCACCGCCACCTTGGCGCAGGCCGTCTGATGCGCCCGTGGCTGATCGCCGGCCTGGCCTGGCAGGACTACCGCAACGATGCGCGGCTGTCGGCGTGCAGCGTGCTGGCGCTGGTCGCGGTGATCGCGCCCTTGCTGGTGCTGTTCGGGCTCAAGTTCGGCCTGGTCGGCAGCCTGACCGAGCGGCTGCAACGCGACCCGAGCGTACGCGAGATCATTCCCTTGGGCGGTGGCCGTTTCCGCGCCGATTTCATCGATGCCCTGGGGCAGCGACCGGACGTCGCCTTCGCCATCGCGCGGACCCGGCAGATCGCCGCCACTGCAGAGCTGCTGCTGCCTGCCAAGGGGCGTGCGGTAACCGTCGAGATGCTGCCGACCGCTGCCGGTGACCCCTTGTTGCAACAGGTGCCGCCGCCGCAGGGCCTGCAGCAGGTGGTGCTGAGCTTTACCGCTGCCGAGAAGCTCGGTGCCGCTGCCGGTGATGAGCTGCAGGCCAGCTTCAGCCGGCAGCAGGCCGGCCAGGTGCAATGGCGCCAGACGCGCCTGCAGGTAGCTGCCGTGCTGCCGTTGGCGGCGTTCGAGCGCGATGGCCTGTTTGCTTCCCTGGCCCTGCTCGAAGCGGTCGAGGACTACCGCGACGGGCGCGGCGTGCCGGCGCTGGGCTGGCCGGGCGAGGCCACAAGAAATGATGCGCAGCGGATATACCCGGCGTTTCGCCTGTATGCCCGTGGGCTGGCTGATGTCGAGACGCTGCGCGCCTACTTTGCCGAACGCAAGTGGCTGGTATCGACCCAGGCAGCGCAGATCGCCCAGGTGCAGGCCCTGAGCCGCAACCTTGACCTGGTGTTCTGGATCATCACCAGCCTGGCCGTGGCCGGTGCCGTGGCAGCCATCGCCGCTGGCGCGGTGGCGGCGGTACAGCGTAAGCAGCGTGAGCTGGCGGTGCTGCGCCTGCTGGGGTTCGGCACGGCCGCGCTGCTGCTGTTCGTGGTGTTGCAGGCGCTGTACAGCGGCGTGCTGGCGGCCGCAGTTGCCGGCGCCCTGTACCTGCTGGCCGAGCAGGGCCTCAACCGGATCTTCACGCAGGTGCCAGGCGAATACGCCAGCCATCTGTTGCCCATGCATTACTTCGTTGCGTTGTCTGCGGTGCTGCTGGCCAGCACAGCCGCTGCTGCCCTGGGTGGCTGGCGGGTGACGCGCATCGATGCCAGTCAAGGAATTCGTGATGTCTGAACTTCGCCTCGGGGCTACGGCCCTGCTTCTGACCACGCTGGGCCTGGCGGCCTGTTCGCCGGGTACCGACGAGCCGCCTGCCAAGCCGGCCAACGCCGCTGCCGCCAGCGCCCCGGCGCAGCCGGTCGACACCAGCAAGCTGGACAACCCCAAGCCCTTGCCGGGCGACGTCAGCCTGCCGCTGCCATGCGGCGGCGAACTGGTACTGCGCAGCGTCTACGTGCTGGCCCAGGGCAGCCTGGACGACCGCGAGGTCAACCTCGGCTACCCGTTCAGCGAGGGTGAGGCCGGCTACCAGCAGTCGTTCATTTCCGGTTATCGGCGTGACTTCATCAATGGCCAGTTCAGCCTCCAGGACCTTTCGCCCGCCTGGCAGAAGGCTGTCGCCCCCAACCTGCCCGAACTCGACCAGGCTGGCCCGCTCAAGCCGATGATGTATTTCATCGGCAAGTACGAGGTCAGCGCCCGGCAGTATGCCCAGGTGATGGCTCAGGCCCAGTCGCTGGCCAGCGGCGAGGCGGCGCCGGCCTGCCAGCCCGATACCACGGCGGCCGGGCGCCTGCCCAAGGTCAAGCTGTCGCGTTTCGAGGCCGAGCGCTTTGCCGCGGTCTACAGTGCCTGGCTGCTCAAGCATCACCGTGACCTGCTGCCGGTCAGTGGCCGGGGCAGCAAGGCCGAGGACGGCGGGGTCGGTTTTGTGCGCCTGCCCACCGAAGTGGAGTGGGAGTTCGCTGCCCGTGGCGGCTCTGCGGTAAGCCGCCAGGAACTGGAAGGGCGGCTGTTCCCGCGCAAGGTTCAGGGTAGTGACAGCGACGGGCCGCTTGGCGACTGGGCAGTGTTCAACCAGGTGGCTGGCGGCACCGGGCAGGCCGCACGCCTGATGCCGATCGGTACCCGGCTGCCGAACCCGCTGGGGCTGTTCGATGTGATCGGCAATGCCGCCGAAATGGTTCAGGAGTCGTTCCAGCTGGTGCATGCCGGCCGCTTGCAAGGCGCCTATGGTGGCTTCGTGGTCAAGGGCGGCAACTACCTGGAAGGCGAGGGCACGCTGTTTACCGGCATGCGCCGCGAGTACCCGCTGTTTGGCGCTGACGGTACCGAACAGCGCAACGAGACCACGGGCTTCCGGGTGGCCATCGGCGCCTTGTCGGCACCCCGTTCGCGTTACCAGGAACTGTTCGAGCAGTGGCAAAAGGAAGGGCGCCTGGCCAGCCTGACCGACGATATTGATGCCGTGCAGGACCCGACCAAGCGCCTGGACAGCATCATCGCCGCCACCGCCGACCCGCGCCAGCAGGCCGAGCTGGGGCTGGTCAACGAAGAACTCAAGCGCAGCGTTTCGCTGATCGGTCGCCAGCGCGAAGAGGCTGCCGGCAACCTGATCCAGTCTGCCGCGCTGGTGGCCGAGACCATCAACAACTACAACATTCGCCTGACCAACCTGCGCAACACCCAGGCCGAGGCCAAGGCGCGTGGCGACCAGACCACCGTGAGCATGTACGCCGCAGCCATCGCCAACGGCCGCGCCGCCCTCGATGGCGCCGTGGCGATCTACATCGACAACCTGGCCAGTGGTACGCGCTACACCGATGCGGTGATCCAGGCGCAGTTCCAGCGGGTCAAGGAAGAACTCAATCGCAAACCGGTCCTGGGCAAGAGCCTGGTGAGCCGCGCGACCCTGTTCGTTCGCCATGTTGGGGAGTACCGCCAGAACCGGCGGGCCGACCCGGCAACGATCCTCAAGGAGCTCCTGGCATCGGCCGCCGCGCGGCCTTCGTAGTGGCTTCTGCCTGACGCAACCGCGGGGTGGCATGAAGCCCCCCGTTTTAACCACCCACGTGAGAAAGTGACATGTTCAAGACCATCTTCACGGCTACCCATGCCCGTTCCGCCCTGCTGCTCGCCGCCGGTTTCAGCACTGTCCTGCTGGCGGGCTGCTCCAGCTCTCCGGTGTCCAAGGTTGGTGCCACGACCAAGGTCGAGTACTACCCGAGCTGCTACGAGCCTGTGCAGCATCTGCGCTCCACCGACGGTGACATGACCCGCTCGGTTGCCACAGGCGCCGTCATCGGGGCCCTCGGCGGTGCCTTGACCGGCGCCCTGGTCGACGGCGACAACCGCGGCCGCAATGCCGCCATCGGTGCGGCGGGTGGTGCCCTGGTGGGCGGTGCGGCCGGTTACTACACCGAGCGCCAGAAGCAGATCAGTGACGACAAGCAGCGCATTGCCTCGTACGCCACCGACATCGACAAGAGCGCTGCCGACCTGGACCGCACCACGGCCTATGCCAAGGCTTCGCAAAGCTGCTACCAGCGTGAGTTCACCAGCCTGATCGACGGCCGCAAGGCCAACCGCATCAACGACACCGAAGGGCGCAAGCGCCTGGCCGAGATCGTCTCGGGCCTGCAGGAGTCGAACAAGCTGCTGGCCACCGTCAACGGCCGCGTTGCGGAAAACCTCGACAACTACACCCAGGCCTACGAGCAGGACCTCAAGCAGGTTGGTGTGGCTCGTACCGATGTGGCAACCGTGGCTGAGCCGCCCAAGACCACCACTGGCAAGAAGAAGACCCAGGCCGTCAAGGTGAACACGAAGGTGCCGCAAGAGGCGGTCGCCACCGAGAAGACCCTGCAGAAGGCCACTACCAAGAAAGCCGAAGCCCAGCAGGTGGCCAATGCCGGCGTCGACCAGGTCAACAAGATGTGCCGCAGCCCCGACATGGGTGACTGGGCGCCGGTGCCTTGCCCGAACGTGTAACCCACGCTCCGTTGCGCTCGCGCTGGTGCACGTGCAGCCCCTGGCAGGTCGCCTGACCTGCACGGGGCGTGCGTGGGCCGGCGCAGCGGCTTTTCGAATCAAGGAGAGTTGTCGTGACTGATCTTATGTCCGGCGCCCTGGGCGGCTACCGGCAGCAAATGGCGCGTCAGCGGCTGCTGCTGACCGTCGACCAGCAGAAGCTGTTCAGGGCCATCGATGCCGACCCGGGTATCGTGGGTGCTGGTGTTGTCTATATCGATGCCGAGTACAACGTGATCGTCCTGCGCGAATTCAAGCCTATCTGCAGCATTGCGCCCAAGCGTGTGATTCTGCAGGAGGCAGCACCTTACAAGTCGCCTGAACAGTTCATGACCCAGCTGCAAACCGGCGCGCGTGAGCGCAAGGTGATGGCAGAGGCCGTGAACGCCAGTCTGGGTTGCCTCTCGGCCTATCTTGGTTGGGTCGTCATGTTCAGTGGCACCATTGCCGTACCGTTCACTGGCGGCGCCAGCATGGTGTTGACGGCGGTCGGTTATGCCGCCGCGGCTGCGGGTACCGGGCAGTGCATGATGGGCGGGTACCGAGTGTTCAACGAAGTGTTCGACCCAGGGCAGAACGACTGGCTCGACAGTAACGACACGGTCCAGACCGTGATGAGCATACTGGACGGCGTCGCGCTGGCAGGTGTGGGCGCATCGAGCCTGAACACCGTGCGGTTCCTGCAGGCACGCAAAGCGGCGACCGGCAAGGGCTGGAGGGAGCTGTTCCATAGCCTGTCGCGGCAGCAACGCAAGGCGCTGGCCGAGGAGCTTCTGCTCATCAAGCATCCGTCGCTCACTGCCAAGCAGCTCAAGCTGAAGCAAGCGGCGGGAACTGCGATCAAACGTTTTACCCCTACCGAAATTCAGCATGCCACGCGTACCTTGATCAAAGACTCGATAGGCGGCTTGTCGGGCTTTGGCAGCAGTAGCTTCGTGCAATCGGTTGCAGTGGGGCTTTACGAGGAGATTACCGAGTGACCCGTGACCAGGAGCTGCAAGCGTTTCTTTCCCGTTATTTCGGCGTGTTCATTGCCGAGTTTTTCTTTTCCTGCATGGCGCTGGGCGGCACCGTCTCGCTGGTGTTCTCCACCTATATGCGCAGCTCAGACCCTGAACTCTCGGTGATGGTGCTGGCGGCAGCCGGTGTAGTGAGCGCCGCCTCGCATATTGCCATGGTGCGTGGCTTTGCCTGGGGCGTGCGCGGTGTGATCGGCATCCTCGTGGTTGCCTTGCTCGCCGCATTGCCCAGCTACGGTTATCGCCCGCACATGGGGGCGTACATTTCCGTCCTGGTGTTCGGTTTGCTGGCTCTGCTGATCATCAACAGCCAGCGTTACCGCCAGATGCGCGTGCGCCTGGTGGAGTATCGGGACATCCGAAAAATCAACCGTCGCGCGGCTAAAACCTCCAAATGACACCTTTCTCTGATGTAACGAGGGGATCGGGATGAATCTGCGCCGAACGCGTACCTGGCTCGGTGGTTTGCTATTGCCCTTGCTCGTTGCTTGCAATGGCCATAAGGTCGAGCGTGTCGTGGTCTATGAGAATAACGTCCATCACTGGCGCATCGAGCACGTGGTGGAGCAGAACTGGCCGGTGGGGCCTCGCCAGTATTATCAGGTGTTTCTCAAGGACCGCCTGCTGATCCTGCCTGCCAATGTGTTCAACGACGAGCGCGACATTAGTGAGTTCGTTGCTGCGGGCGGTTTCGACATCAGCAACTGGCGCAACGACACGATCATCGTGGCGTTCGAGAACGTGCAAAAGCGCGAAGGTGGCAACGAGCATTTTGTCCGCTCGCTGATGATCACCCCGGAGTACAAGGAAGGGGAGGTGATACTGAGCGACATGGCGAGCCATATGCAGATCGTGGTGCAGCGGGTGGAGCCGGTTGGGGAGGGGAAGTAGCAGGGCAGTGGTGTTGTAGGCAAGCAAATGAACTAGCTGTGGATGTCACCGGCATTTGTGGGAGCGGGCAAGCCCGCGAAGCAGGCGCCTCGGTGGATGGCACCGGCTGCGCCGGTGTTCGCGGCTAAAGCCGCTCCCACAGGTTCACCATGAACTTGAAGCCAACGCAGTACCTGTGGGAGCGGGCAAGCCCGCGAAGCAGGCGGTGCGGTGTATGGCACCGGCTGCGCCGGTGTTCGCGGCCACGGCCGCTCCCACAGGTACAGCGTGATCCCGAAGCCAGCGCAGTAC